>SLMF01000097.1 GCA_007133715.1 Planctomycetaceae bacterium | reverse complement strand
TCGGGGGCGTGCGCACGGCCCTGTTCAATTGGATTTTCAGCCGCCAGCAGGGCGGTCAGTTCCTCCTGCGCATCGATGATACGGATCAACAGCGCAACCTGCAGGACGCGCTGCAGCCGATTCTGGACGGTTTTCGCTGGTTGGGCATCGACTGGGACGAAGGTCCCGAGGTGGGGGGTCCGCACGCGCCGTATTTCCAATCGCAGCGAAAGGATCGGCATTGCCAAGCGGTGCAGCGGCTGCTGGACGCGGGCGCGGCGTATCGGGATTTCGCCCGGCCCGAGGAGATCCAGGCCGAGCGGGAAGCGGCCGAACGTGAACAACGCAGCTTCTGCTACAGCCGCCGCTGGATGGCAGAAGATGACGGCCAAGCTGCCCGTCTTGCCGCCGAAGGACGGCAAGCGGTGGTGCGGCTGAAAATGCCCCGCTCCGGAACTTGCCAATTCCACGACCTCGTTCGCGGGGAGGTGGAGGTCGCCTGGGCGTCCGAACAGGATCATGTGATCCAACGTGCCGACGGCTCCTGTCTGTACCATCTGGCCAGCGTCGTCGACGACCACCAGATGCAGATCACCCACGTGATCCGGGCGGTCGAACACCTTTCCAACACGCCCCGCCAGTTGTTCATCGCCCAGAGTCTGGGCTACGACCCGCCCGTGTTTGCCCACCTGCCGTTCGTGGCCGAACCCGGCAGTGCGAACAAATTGAGCAAACGCAAATTGCAGCAGTACATGAAACAACCCGATTTCCGGCGGCTGTACGCGCATGGCGAGCGGATTGTCCAGACGCTGGGGCTGGCCGAACCGGTCGAAACGTTCAATCCGGTGCTGGTCGACTTCTATCGCCAAGTCGGCTACCTGCCCGCGGCGTTGAACAATTACCTGCTGCTGCTGGGCTGGTCCCTGGACGATCGGCGTGAGGATTTTTCGCGTCAGGCGATGATCGAACATTTTTCGCTGGAGCGGATCAATCGGGCTCCGGCCCGTTTCGATCCGCAGAAGCTGCTGGCGATCGAAGAGCGTTACATGCGGGCCTTGTCCTGGGAGGACAAGCTGGCGCTGGTCCTGCCGTATCTCGAGCGTGCCGGCTGGCTGTCGCCGCCGATCGACGAGGCCGTGCGAAGCCGGGTGGGGGCGATTGTCCAGGCGGCGGGCGACCGCATCAAGGTGGCGGGCGACATCCTGGATTACGGCGATTTCTTTACCCCGGACGACAGGCTGGCCTATGACCCGGCGGCCTGGCAGAAACGGCTGGTCAAACCGCCGGGGGCCGCCGACTTGCTGGCCCGCTTTCGCAACGCCTTGGCGGCGGCCGAGACCTTCGAACCCGCCGCCTTGGAACAGCGGATGCAGGAGTTCGTCGCCGCGGAAGAGATCCAGCTGGGACAGATCATCCACGCCGTGCGAGTCGCCGTGACCGGCAAAGCGGTCGGTTTCGGGCTGTTCGAGACCTTGGCCATTCTCGGGCCGACCCGTTGCCTGGCCCGGATCGATCGCGCCCTCGAACAACTGGCCACACCCCCCGAATAACAACTTCCCTCGGATTTTCCTCTCGTATCGCCACGGAGAAGGCTCCCATGACTGCATCCGATTCGCACCCCGACCCGGCCAGCGACCGGCCGGACGGTTCGCCCGCCCGCGCGCTGAATTTCATCGAACAGATTGTCGAGCAGGATCTGCGGACCGGCAAATACCAGGGCCGCGTCCACACCCGCTTTCCACCCGAACCCAATGGCTACCTGCACATCGGACATGCCAAATCCATCTGCCTGAATTTCGGGCTCGCCGACCGCTACAGCGGACTCTGCAACTTGCGTTTCGACGATACCAATCCCTGCAAAGAGGAAATGGAATACGTCGAATCGATCAAGGAAGATGTCCGCTGGCTGGGGTTCGATTGGGGCGATCGCGAATTCTTCGCCTCGGACTACTTCGAACAACTCTACCGCTGGGCCGAACAAATGATCCTCTCCGGCGATGCCTTCGTCTGCGATCTGAATAACGAACAGATGCGGGAGTATCGAGGGACCCTGACCGAACCGGGCCGCAACAGCCCTTATCGAGATCGCAGCGTGGAGGAGAATCTGGACCTGTTCCGCCGCATGCGGGCCGGGGAGTTTCCCGATGGCAGCCGCACCCTGCGGGCCAAAGCCGAGATGGCACACCCCAATCTGAACATGCGGGACCCGGTGATGTATCGCATCCTGCACGCCCGACACCATCGGACGGGCGACCAATGGTGTATCTATCCGATGTACGATTTCACGCATGGCCAGTCGGATTCGATCGAACGGATCACCCACTCGATCTGCACGCTGGAGTTCGAAAACCACCGCCGCCTGTACGACTGGTACCTGGACCGGCTGGGGATCTATCATCCCCAGCAGATCGAATTCGCCCGCTTGAACTTGACCTACACCGTGATGAGCAAGCGTAAGCTGCTGGAGTTGGTCCAGCAGCAACGGGTCAGCGGTTGGGACGATCCGCGGCTGCCCACGCTCTGCGGCCTGCGGCGGCGCGGCTACACGCCCGAGGCGATCCGCCGGTTCTGTGACCGGATCGGAGTGGCCCGCTTCCACAGCTACATCGACGTGACGGTGCTGGAAAACAGCGTCCGGGAGCATCTGAACGCGACCGCCCCGCGAGTGATGGCCGTGTTGCGGCCCTTGCGCGTGGTCATCACCAACTTTCCCCAAGATCGTGTGGAATACGTCGCGGCGATCAACAATCCGGAAGACCCCGCCGCCGGCACCCGCCAGGTGCCCTTCACCCGCGAACTGTTCATCGAACGCGAGGATTTTCGGGAGGATGCGCCGAAAAAATTCTTCCGCCTGGTTCCCGGCGGCGAAGTGCGGTTGCGGTGCGCCTATATCATCCGCTGTGACGAAGTAATCAAGGACGAACAGACGGGCGAGGTGCGGGAACTGCGCTGCTCCTGCGATCTCGATACCTTGGGGAAAAAACCGGCAGGTCGCAAAGTCAAAGGCGTCATCCATTGGGTCTCGGCCAGCCAATGCCGCACCGTTGCGGTGCGATTGTACGACCGACTGTACACCCGAGAACGCTTGGACGACCTGCCGCCCGGCGAGGATGCCAATCAGTACCTGAACCCGAATTCTCTGGCGGTGATCGAAGATTGCCGGATCGAGCCGAGCGCGGCACAGGCCCAACCGGGTGATCGCTTCCAATTCGAACGGATCGGTTACTTCTGCGTCGATACCCGCGATTCGCAGCCCAACG
>SLMF01000148.1 GCA_007133715.1 Planctomycetaceae bacterium | reverse complement strand
TTGGGCGAGGGCGGTCTCTTCGAACAGGATTTCGTGACCATGCAAGCCCAGCTGGCCAAGCGGGCGGTCACGGGCAGCCAGTTCGCGCTTCGCCACTTGGTGAACTACGACTACAACAACACGACGGGCAACGAATTCGACGGTGCGTGGGACACGATTCTGGAGGGCGAATTCCGCCATCCGCTGCTGCAGGGCGGGGGCGTCCAGTTCAACCGCATCGCCGGGCCAGGCGGGCGGCCCGGGGTCTACAACGGGGTCCTGATCGCCCGGCTACGGACCGATATCAGCTTGACAGAATTCGAGATGGGCATCCGCGATCTGCTGGCCAACGTCGAAAACGCCTACTGGGATCTGTATTTCGCCTACCGTGATTTGGATACCAAGATCCGGGCTCGGGATGCCAGCCAGGACACGTGGCGTCAAGTGCATGCGTTATATACGGCGGGCAAGCGGGGTGGCGAGGCGGAGAAGGAGGCGCAGGCTCGGGAGCAGTATTTCCGTTTCGAGGAGGAGGTCCAGAACGCGTTGATGGGGCGGCCGGTCGACGGCACCCGCACGCAGAACGGCAGTTCGCCCGGCACGTTCCGGGGAACACCCGGCGTCTATGCCAACGAACGACGGTTGCGGCTGCTGATCGGGATGCCGCCGCAAGGCGAGGAGCTACTGCGTCCCAGCGACGAACCGCCCGTCTCGCCGGTCAACTTCGAATGGACCGAAATCGCCAACGAAGCCCTCTTCCGCCGGGAGGAACTCCGGCGCCAGCAGTGGCGGATCCGCTCCCGGGAACTCGAATTGATCGCCAGCAAAAACTTCCGGATGCCCAACCTGGACCTCGTCGGCCGCTATCGCTGGCGCGGGTTCGGCCACCATCTGCTGGATTCCAGCAGCGGAGCGGACTTCAGCAATGCCTATGGCAATCTCACCGGCGGCGATTTCCAGGAATGGCAGGTCGGCGCGGAATTCTCCCTGCCCGTGGGCTTTCGCCAAGCACACGCCGGGGTCCGGAATGCCGAACTGAAATTGGCTCGCGAACGCAGTCTGCTGGTCGAACAGCAGCGGCAGGTGATCCATGATCTGAGCGGGGCGGTCGCCGAGCGGAATCGGGCCTACGCCGTACTGCAAACAGCGATCAACCGGGTCGACGCCGCTCGGCAGCAGTTGCAAGCGATTCTGGCCGCGTACCAGGCGGACGACGAAAAGGCGGATTTCTACGTGCTGTTGGACGCCCAGAGACGCTATGCGGATGCTGAAGTTCGGTACTACCAATCGCGCGTCGAATATGCGTTGGCCGTCCGCAACGTTTACTTTGAGCGGGGGGCATTGCTCGAGTATTGTAGCGTGGCCCTGTCGGAAGGTTCCTGGCCGGACGAAGCCTATTGGGGCGCGGCGGCGCGGGAACGACGGCGGGGCCGACCGCGGGCACTCGACTACCGTTTGAGGCCCCCGCCGCTGGTCAGCACGGGTCACAGCGTGGCCTCCCAGCACTCGGTCCCAGAGGACGGCGGTGCCGCTGATTCCGAGCTGCTACCTGGGCCGGAGGGAGAGCCGTTCGGGTCGGACGAAGGCTTCTCTGACGACCCCTTCGTACCCGATTCCCTTCCGCCGCCCGAGCCGTCCCTGCCGAGCGAGGAACCCGGCTTGGGGGAATTGCAAGCGAGCCCGGCCGGATCGGAACCGTTGCCAACCGCCTGGATCTCCGATTCTTGGAAGCCCGACGCCTCCCTGGATGGCCACGGCGGATCGGTTCAACCGGCGGGATATGACTCCCCGGCGTGGGAATGGCCAAAGCACGCTTCTCAGGTGGAGCCGCATTCGGGCCGGTTGCCCACGGTGCTCGACTGACCCGGCCCGGTTCTCCTCGCTCCACGACTCGCCCGCTTCATCGGGAAGCCAGAGGTCCACTTGTTTTTCGATTCGGTTGTCGGTAGCTTGTCAGAGTTCCCTAACGGAGCTATAGTGATTTTCGGTAACTGCGCCGTCGTGTGGCAATGCGACGGGCGCAGTGCACTTCTTGGTGCGGCTCGCCGAGTTCGTTTGGAAATTGTTGGATCGGGGAACGGTTGGAGACTTGTCGACAGGCAGCCGCATAGACCAACGAGGGGCGAGTATTTCGTTGAAAGAAGGGTTCCATGGTCCGGATAGACATCGATCAGCTTTTGGAACCGATCTCCCCTGACGAACCGTGTGGGGAGAATCTGGAATACGACGCGGAATTTGGCGAGCTGGAGCGTACGGCTCAGCCGGTCGAATCCCAGCAGATTGGCGACGCGGTCATTGAGGGCGAGGAGCCCGATTGGAGAGCGGTCGCCCGGATGGCTACGCACTTGATGGGCCGCACCAAGGATTTGCGGGTGGCGGTCCTGCTGACCCGGGCGCTGTTGGTGACCGAGGGCTTGCCCGGATTCTGTCAGGGCTTGGCGGTCCTCCGCGGGTTACTCGAGCAGTACTGGGAGCCGCTGCATCCGGAGCTGGATCCCGACGACGATCTGGATCCGACGTTGCGGATCAACACGTTGCTGGCCCTCTGTGATCACGAGACCTGTCTGCGAGCCTTGCTGACGGCTCCGCTGTTGAAATCGGTGGTGTTGGGTACGGTCACGTATCGCGACTATTTGCTGGCCACGGGGGAGTTGTCGTCGCGGGAGGACGAGACGCCGCGGGAGAAATCGGACCTGGAAGGGGTGTTTTTGAACGAAGACGCCGACGAATTGCTGCACCAGGCGACCGTGTTGCAGGAATCGCTGGAGGCCGTTCAGGCGATCGAGAGTTCGTTGACCGCGGCGGTGGGGGTGGGCAATGCGGCCAGTTTCGAGCCGCTGGAATCGCTGTTGGGCAAGATGCACCGTTTGTTGCAGGGTTATGTCGAGCAGCGGGGACTGGGGGAGGACGAGGATTGGGAGAGCGACCTGGGTGGCGAGGACGAAGGGGAGGGCGAGGAGTCGGACGAAGCGGAGGCGGGTGAGCGGAGTCCGGCAGCCCGCCGCGTTGCCTCGGATGAGATCCGCAGCCGTCAGGATGTAACCCGCATGCTGGACAAGATCTGCGAATACTATGAGAAACACGAGCCGTCCAGTCCGGTGCCGCTGTTGCTGAAGCGAGCCAAGCGGGTGGCGAACATGACTTTTTTGGAGTTATTGCGGGAGTTGACGCCGGCCGGAGTGGAGCAGGCGGAATCATTGGGTGGGATTTCGGAGGAGAGCGGGTACTAGCCGTTTGTGGGCGGCGGGAGCACGGTTGCCC
>SLMF01000362.1 GCA_007133715.1 Planctomycetaceae bacterium | reverse complement strand
CCTCGTACAACGAAGGCAAACAGAATAAGTGGCAACAACGCAAATAGGGAAGCGGGTCAGGCAGGTATCCGACAAACTGAACGTGAGCACCCAAATCATGCTGCCGCACGAAGTCCCGTAGCGGGGATTCCAGCGGCCCCTGCCCAATCAGATGCAGCACGATGTTCCGAAAAGTCGGACGTTGCAGTAACAGCTTCACCGCCTGCAGCAAATAAATCTGACCTTTTTGAGGGTCCAGCCGGCCGATCGTGGCGATGTGGAAACGGTCGGGGCTGAGTTCCGGACCGTCCGCGGCGGCACGCCGCTGGACCTCGGCCATATCGATAAAGTTCGGTAAAACCACTACCCGGTCCCCAGGGCAACCATAAACCGCCAAGAGACCGTCCCGAACTCCCCGAGAAACAGCGAGAACCCGATCCGCCCGGCGGTAGGCCCGAGCAAGCAACCTTCGCTTGATGCCTCGGAATCGTTGGACCTGATTGTCCAAGTCCAAACGCGGGTCGGCCATCTCAATGGCAAACCAGGGCGTCGGCCGCCTCCGTACCGCGGGACCAGCTACCAGCGTGGCCTGAAAAGTTACCGAAACCAGGACGTCGATGCGCTGCTCGTCCAAGAATCGAGCCAGATCTCGCACTTGCCAGCGATGAATCCGCCCCGGGAAATTCCAACGCGGAGCACGATGACGGTCCCAAAACGCCGTTCGGGGTACATCGCCCGGAAGCTGCTCCAATAGCTCTCCTTCCCCGTGCGTCAAATAGACTTGAGGCGCAAAACGCCCGCGATTCAGACCCTCCAGGTACTGCAAGGTCTGCCGCTCGGCACCCCCCCCGGCCAGCGAGCCGATGGTAAACAAGACGCGACGCGGTTGCTCCCCCATGAACCACCCCCCGACTGAGCTTCCTCGCTGACTCAACTTGCGGCGGCTTCTCCGTCGGTACCCTCACACCGGCGGAAACCCCACCGGTTGAACACTCACCGCATAGCAACTACCGCCATAATCGAAAAAATGACAAGCTGCAGAACGCCCGCTATCAATGCTCGATCCGCTCCCAATAACGCTCGAATGCGCCCGGCAAATGGAAATCGGGGCTGTTGTCAATGTCATGACACTCCAAACACGTCCGCTCCGCTTCCGCCAACGGCAGACGTTGGTCCTGTCGTAACCGCGCCATCAATGCCTCGTCCCGATTCATCGTCTCGGCGTCTACGTGCGCCCGGCCAGGACCATGACAGTTCTCACATCCGACGTTCTGCATCAAGGGCGTCTCTTCCAAACTCAGATAGCCCGAAATGTAGGGGAAATGATTCTGCGGATCCCAACCCACCACGTGGCAACTGATACACTCCGGATCATAGTGACGCGGGATCTCGCCACGCTCGCCCGGATACATCAGCGAACTCATCGCGTGGGAATGATCCGTGTCCAGCCACAACTCGTACTCCCTCAAATGACAGTCCTGACAAGCGTTCGAGCCGACAAAACTGTTCCCGCTCGGATGAGGAATCGGCTGTACACCTAAACCTTCCAGTCCCAAGACCTTCAGTTGCTCCTGATACGACGCCATAAGATCCAACATAGGCGGGGCGTCCGGGAACCGGGCGTCCAGCGGTACCCGCTGATAACGCATACCGACGTCGTCATCGAAAAAACCGAGCACGACGGCGTGCATGCCTTTCGCACCCACCTGCACCAGCGTGCTGCCCGTCTCCTCAATCGTGTCCGGCTGATACGGGGGTTCCGCAGCTCCTCCCGATGTGATGACGACGTCGAAGTCGGGGAACCGTCGGGCGATTCGCAGCGATTCGTCCAAAGAGGCAAACGCCAGCAGCACCCGCACATCGCATTCGGCCTGATCGAGTGCCCCGCCGACGGCTTGCAGCGATTCCTCTACCGGCAATTTGACGATCTCTCCACTGGTAATGCGAGCCTGTTCGGCCGTACCAACCACCGCCGTGACCCCGATTCGCCGCCCCCCCGCCTCAATCAACTGGAACTCGGGCGTGAGCGACCGATCGATGATCGCGGTGTTGGCCGACACGAAGGGCGTGTTGTTCTGACTATCGGCCGCCGTGACCGCCAACAACTCCCCCACCGACAGGCGTAAATCGTCGGGGCCAAATCCGATCGCTCCGTATCCCATTTGCTTCAGACCCGCAACCGTCATCTGAAACTTGATCTCCGGCTGACGACCAAAACGGCGGACTTGATTGCCTACATCAATCGGCACCACCTCCCAACCCCGCTCGCTCAACTCCTGAATCGAACTGAAACGGCGCGCTAATCCGCCCAACGCGGTCTCCAGACCCGAGCAGCCGCAAGGTTCGATAAACCCGATCTGCTGACCCGTGATGAATAACACGAACTCGGGATCCGGCCAACCCTCGAAAAAAGGCTCTCTGGAAATCGTACGAGTCCGCTCGGGCACAAGCTCCCGGCCCGTCTCGGAATACGACTCGGAATACGACTCGCCAGCCGCCTCGCGATCCGCGCTGCCAACAGAAACCGCTTCGCCGTTGCCCCTCCCCAAATCGGTACCCGATGGACCGGCGTCCCATCCGTTCTCCGCATGTCCCGATTCGCCGACACCGCAGCCACTAACTGCCCCCAACACCAACAGACTCGCCCACAACCATCCCCAGCAATTTCGACTACTCGTGCTCGCCTTCATTTCCGATCCGTCCCTGACTGGAGTTCGTTGCGGAGCTACCTTACGGCAAACCGCACGTAGATCGGTACGGATTTCGCCTCCGGATGATTCGTTTCGACCACAACCCGACCGTAACTGCCCTGCTCCGTTCCCATCCGGCTTACCGGACGAGCGCCCGACGGCACGCGGATGGTCAAGGGAAACATGTATACGGCTCCCTGATTGATCGACGTCGCCTCGCCCAGACTGACCTGCAATACGTCGGCCGGTTCAACCTCACCAATCTCCAACGTGGTCTCGTGACGATGCGGACCTTTTACCAGCACCCGAAGCGTCGTCTCGGCACCCGACGCCGATTCGACTTGCCCCAACACCAATACGTTCAACTGCGGACGATAACTGCTCGGGCCCACCACCGAAATGTCACTGGACACCCGACCGGTGACCCGCAAATCGATCTCCGGCACTTCCGCATCGCCCGTCTCCAAATGGATTGTCTGATTTATGGGACCCAAAGGCAACCCGGGTTTTGCCACCAAAGTACCACGCAATGCGAACTCCGGCGCCGGCGACCGATCCTCCGGTGCCTCCGCTCGCGT
>SLMF01000409.1 GCA_007133715.1 Planctomycetaceae bacterium | reverse complement strand
TCGGGCAGAACACGGCGACCACGGCAAGGAGTCCTTTTCG
The DNA here is from genome assembly GCA_007133715.1 of Planctomycetaceae bacterium. Taxonomy (GTDB): domain Bacteria; phylum Planctomycetota; class Planctomycetia; order Pirellulales; family Pirellulaceae; genus SLMF01. The sequence goes on along the minus strand of SLMF01000409.1, from coordinate 3,210 downwards.
GGCGGAAGCGGGAAAACGCGAACGGGACGCGGATTGGAACGTATGTACAGTAGTTTGGCAAGTACGGGAAAGCTAGGGGACCGCTTGGGACAGGGTGGAAAGTGCCAAGCAAAGGCGGGGGCACAGGGGGGGATAGGCGATGCAGACCAGGCGAACTGCTGTTTGCGTGCGGAAAAGCACCACGGACGGATGCTCGTACGGGTCACCGGAGCACTGGTACGTCACACGCCTGAAGAGGTCGCAGGCCGCGGTTCGGCTCATTCTCTTGGGGAAAGCGGGTTGAGTGGGTATGATAGCGTCATGCCCCGACGACCACGAATTGCAACGGGAGGATATGACTCGGGAGCAGGTCGACATGCGGCGGCTCGCCTTTTGCGTGATGCCCAATCAGTGGCAGTTGGTACTGTGGCCTCGCGAAGATGGGGACCTATCGGAGTACATGGCGGGAGTATGTCACTCAAGCCGAGACGGAAGCGGAATGGAAGGCATTGCGGCGGAGCGCCCAGGTTGGCACTCCCTTCGGCGAAACGGTCTGGCAGCAGGCCACGGCGAAGCGTCTGGGATTGGAATCCACGTTACGTCACCCTGGCCGCCCAAAACGCCTCCGTCCCGACCGGTGAACGGTCACACGACGCGGCAAATCGACACAAATGAGACCCGACCCCATTTTGCCCCATCGACCCCATTTCGCCCCATTCATTTCGCTTTGGCCGCCAGGAGCCGCTCGCAGATCAGCGTCTTGACGGCGTCGTAATTGCCCGCTTCGCAAATCAGTCGAACATCCCACGCGCCGCCCGAAATGAGGACTTGCCGGGTCAAGTCGTTGGTCTCGATCCGCCGGACTTCCTTCCATCGCGTGAACGGATGCCACGCGCTCCATTGCCCGCCCTTGAAGGTGACCAGGAATACGAGCCACATGAGGAAGCCCACGCCCTGGTCGGTCGAGCGTTGCCGTGCGGAGGGCAGGATGCCTGCCCCTTGTTCGGTAACGTAGAAGACGACCGACGTGTCGCGCAGTGCGGCTTTGATCAGCACCCAGACCAGCAGAAAGAGCAGCCAGGCGCCGCCGAGCAGCACCAGGGCCGGGCCGGCGCCGTCAATCCCGCTGCGATCGACCATCCGCGCCCCCTGCCAGGCCATGGCCGTGGCCAGCACCGCCATGAGGATCAAGGTGCGCGGCGTTCCGGGCCCGCCTTCGAGCGCGCGAGAGAACCGGGCCAGTCTTCCGGGCCATTGCACCAGAACGTCTTTCGGCAATCGGTTGTCCTGGGCCGAATCTTGCAATTCGGTCTTTTCCTCGCCCGCGTGCAGGTTGTCGACGTTCATGCAGCTATTCCCTTCGGGCCTCGACCACGACCTCGCCGAGGTCTCGGCCGTAACGATAGATGGGGCCGGCAAGGGTGAGTTGCCTGCCGTCCTTCGAAAACTGCGACCGGATGTACACGGGCGTGGGACTTCCACGCAGGATCCGACCGCGGAAGCCGCGCCCGTCGTAATCGAGCCGGATGACGTAACGTCCTTCGGGCTCGGAAAGGCCGATCAAGCCATCGCCGGCGAAGACACTCAACGAGAAGGCCCCGCCTTGGCCCGCGGGTTCGAGCAGGTGGCGGCCGTCGTCGAAAACATAGCGGCCCGTCAGTTCCCGCAATCGCGCTTGGGCGACGGGATCGAAGCGGATGGGCATGGGCGGCTCCCACCGCACCTGAAAACCGGCGAACACCAGCGCGATGGCGATCCATTGGATGATGAACAGGCGCCGCGCGAACCGGCAAGGCGTTGCGGTATGGCACGGGGCAGTCTCGGTGTCTTGTTCCGCGTCTTCCTCGTCACCGTCGAGTCCGAGCCGCTTTTCGACTACCACTCCGAGTACGATGAGCCCCAGCAGGAAGAACAGCACCAGATCGAGAGCGTTGAAAGCGATCCAGCCCGTACCGCCCAACGGGCCTTCCACCGGTTGGTAGAGCCGCGCGCCGAAGAACATTTCGCTTGCCGTGCCGCGCGCTACGTCGCCGAGCCAATCGAGGGGCCCGGCCAGCGGTGGAGCGTGAAGGACGCTGAGGGTTACGCTGGTGGCAAGCCAGCAGGTCAGCGATCCATTCAGCCATAGCCAGAAGCGCTGGCCGGGGCTCCAGAGGGCGGGGGCATCGCTCGGGTCGGCCCATCGGCCCGCCAGCCATGCCAGCACGCCGCCAACGAGCATCCCCTGCACACCGGGAATGAACCCGGCCGCCCAGCGGGTGCCACCTGCCGCCACTCCCACAACGACAGCCAACAAGACCAGCGGCCCGCCACGTTTGAAGAGCCAGAAAAGGCCTCCGTCCGAACCGGTTTTGTTTGGGTCCTTCAGTGTTCCGCTCACGGAGGTCGCCCTCATTATTCCAAATCAGGTAACGCGGTCAAATACAAGTCGTATCCGCCCTGGCCGCCGGACCGGTCGGAGGAAAACAACAGCACGCGCAGCTCGCGGTAGTCTTTGAGCGACAACGTCAATAGCGACGGGCGGAACTCGTTGGCCGGCGTGTTCAGCACTACTCCGTGCGGCATGAGTTCCTGCATGTTGCGCGGTTCTTCCCAGGCGCCGTCCCGGTATCGTGCAGCGTATAGATCGTATCCGCCGGCGCCCCCCGGCCGGTTCGATGCGAACACCAGCAAATCGGCCTCGACAAACGGGGCCAGCGTGTCGCCTTCCGATTGAAAGTCCGCGGCCAACTCGACCTCGCCGGCGCGCGGGGAGGCGTCGAGCGACAGACCTCGCACGCCTTTCGAAGCCGGCACGTACGGCAGTCCGGCAAGTCGCAATAGTTTCGCGATTTGGCCGCCTCCAATCTTGCTTCGTACGCTGCCAGCCTCGCTTTCTCACTCTGTATATTCGCTTCGGCTCTGGCTGCGGCGTTCTCCATTGCTGATTCTAACAGGCGTTTCTCGAAGGTTGTTGTCTCTCGGATCCCCGCCAGGACCTTCACAATCTCCTCAAGCGTTGCCGCTGGATGAGGCCGTTTCGCGCGATAGATCGGCTCCAGGCTTTGCCCCCGGTACGCGGCCAAAGATTTTTCAAGACAGTACGCCACATCCCGAATGAAGGGAATGACCTGCGCGTGTTGTAGCTTCCACCACTCTCGGTACTCCCCCCGCCCAGACGTCTTCAGCAGGACTCCAAAGTGTCGAGAATACTGGAGCGTCAGCGCTTCACACCCTGCCTCCTCCGCAACT
>SLMF01000441.1 GCA_007133715.1 Planctomycetaceae bacterium | reverse complement strand
GCTCGCAAGCTTTTTGGTCGACGTGCGTCCTGGAACCGGAAGTCGGGTTCTTCTCGAAGAGTCGCGGATCGAAGAGACGGGGGTTCCCGGTTGCGCGGGGGTCTGTCACGCAGCATGCGGTTCGAGCCCTTGGAATCCCGCGACCTGCTGACCGTGTTATTCAGTTTCACCAACAACGACGCGATCGCCTTTCCCGAGACCGTCGCTCCCGGCAATCCCTACCCCTCGACCATCGAAGTCTCCGCTCTGCCAGCCACGGTCGCCGAAGTGACGGTGGATATCCACGATTTTTCAGCGGGGGAGATTTATGACGCGAGCATTCTGCTGGCGGGTCCTGTTCCCGGCAACAACGTGATGCTGATGCGATTTGTCGGCACCGGAGTCGCCACGGATCAGAACTACAGTTTTCAGGACGGTGCGGATGAAATGCCGTTTCTTGGGGTGGTTCCCGATGGAACTTACAGTCCGACGGATCACGATTCTGGCAACATGCCGAACCCTGCGCCCGCGGAACCCTACGGGCAGCAGTTGTCGGTGTTCAACAACCTCTCGCCCAACGGCATCTGGAGCCTGTATGTTGCCAATCAGCAAGGCGATGGTGGCACCGGAGGCTCGCTGGCGGGCGGATGGACGCTGAACATCCAGATCGACCCGGCAACCTTCCAATACGATGCGTCCGACAACCCGGGGATCAACGAATACACGCTGCGGTTGGATGCGACGGGCGACATCCTGCAGGTGGTCGAAACGGCCGATCCCGACAATGTCCTGAGTGAACAGTTATTGGCAGCGACCTCGGACGTGCAGATCCTCGGGCTCGTCGGCGCCGATGACACGCTGACGGTCGATTTTGTCAACGGCGATCCCATTCCCGCCGATGGCATTCAATTCGATGCGGGCTACGATGCGGGGGACACGCTTGCCATCACGGGAGGCCCGGCGGGTAGCGTCACACACAGCTTTACCAACGCGAATGATGGTACGGTCGACATCGACGGCTCGACCATCGCCTACACGGGCTTGGCGCCGATCTTCGACAATCTGAACGCGGCCGATCGGGTGTTTCAGTACAGCGGCGCCGACGACACGGTGATCCTGCGTGATGACGCCGATGACAACAACGGTTTGATGGTGATCGAAGCCCCGGGCACGGCCGAAACGGTGGTTTTCCAGGTGCCGACCAACTCCCTGACGGTCAATTTGGGCGCAGGCGACGATATTTTGGAAGTGCGGTCGTTCGACAGCCAGTGGGCCGCCCCGACCATCAATCTGGATGGGGAGGGCGGAGCGGACGAGATTCGGCTGGCAGCCACCCCCGCCGGAACCACGACGAATGTGGACTTGAATGCCGGTGTGCCGGATTCGGCGGTGCTGGGGGCGATCGTCGGCGATCCGGACAACGCGGCGATCAGTGTGGCCCAATTCAATACGGGCATCAGCACCCTGGAGTTGATCCAGGGCTCGGTCAACGTGCGCGATTCGGGGACGGTTGGTTCGTTGTACGTGGATGATTCGGGCAATTCGGACGATACGAGCGTGACCGTCACGGACTCGGCGATTACGGGGCTCACCCCGAACCCGATCAACTACGTTCCCGGCGAGATCCAGGATGTCCTGTTGGCGCTCGGTTCGGGCGATGACGCCATCCATGTGGTCAGCACCGGAGCGCCGGACGATGCGCCCTTCGGATTTGGAACGGTGATCTATGGCAACGACGGCGACGATACCTTTACGATCGCGGGGGACGGTCTCAGCGGTTTCAACACGTTCCACGGTGGCGGCGGCAATGACGAGTTCATTCTGAACATCGACAACCACATCGGTGCCAGCGGCATCTACCCCATCCTCGGCTTGGAAATCCACGGGGACGATCCGGCGGGCGACAGCATCCAACGCGATCGGTTGATCATCAATGACGCCAACAACGGCTTCGTGCGGAACTTGAATTACCAGTACGATGCGACCAGTCCGGGCGGAGTCGATATCCGGTCGAACGCGGCGAACGCGGGCTTGTTTGGTCCAGCCGGTCTTGATCTGGTCGTGCGGACGATGGAGACGGTGGTCTTCAACTCCGTGGATAACAACGATGTGGTGCGGGTCACCGGCACGGCGGAAGACGACTTGATGACCGTCGGTTTGTTGCCCAACAACGATTCCGCGGTGTTCTTCTTGGACGGCACGCCCTATCTGGGTTTCCCGCCCGCCACGGTCGACGGTTCGCTGCCGGGCGTGGCCGGTGGTGGCGGCGGCCCCGATCTGCTGATCAACGGCTTGGCCGGACCGACCGGGATCACGCTGGACGGCGGCGGAGCCAGCGGCGACGGCGATCGGGCGGTGGTGTATGCGGCCAGCGAGAATGCCCTGATGGATGCGGGCAACCCGACGGACATTTTCGGTTTCGGCCCCGGCGTGCTGATTCCCGGCTTCGGCGTGGGCAACGCCTTCGACACGATGACCGTCGATGAGGCTGGCGTCACGACATCGAATAACTCCGCTGGCCCGCTGGCACGGGTGAATTTGAATACGGCCAGCTTCCAGCAGAACCTGCCGGCCGTACCGACCCAACGGGCCGCGTTCCTCGTCAATGGCGGCGACGAGACGAGTGTGCAAGCCGACGGTACGGCGGATGTGTTTCATGTGACTCCTTCGACGGAATTCAATATCCAGGTCAACGGCAACTTGCCGGATCCGGTTGGATTCGTCAACGGTGTGCCGCAAGGCGATCAATTGCATGTGGACATCGCCGGTTCGATCAACGTGTTCAGCGACGACCAGTCGCCGCCGAATGTAACGGTTACCGGCCAGACCAGCGATTTCGATTCGCCGTTCGGAGTGCGGTACAGCTCGATCGAACGTCTCCATCTGACTCCTGGCAACGGCATTGTCAATCTTTTGGGCGACAACTACGTCCCCGGCGGCGGCCAGAACGATTACTTCAAGGTTCGTGGCGGCGCCAATCCCTTCCTGCAGCCGCCACAGAATCTCGGTGGGAACCAGTTCTCGCTGCAGATCGGCGGCAGTTGGGATCCCGACAGCGGTGACGTGGGAACTCCGCCCGCCGGCGGTCTCAGTTCGCCGATCTGGTTTTCTGACGTGACGCGGATCAATGCGCTGGGCGGTGCAGCCACCGGCTACGACATTCACGGCAACGCGATTGCCAACTCGGTCGACCCTGCCGGAGTCAACGCGTTGGACATCACTCCCTACGCCGATAATACCCCCGCTGGATGGGGCATTGAAACCTATTGGTGGC
>SLMF01000202.1 GCA_007133715.1 Planctomycetaceae bacterium | reverse complement strand
CGAATATGCCGCGACACGGCGAGCTGGCCAAAGTCGTGGATCAGCCGATCGCCGCGCTGATCGACGATCTGAAGCAGCGAGGCCTGTTCGACGACACGCTGATCGTGTGGTGTACCGAATTTGGTCGCACTCCCTTTGAGGACAGCAATCCAACCGGAAGAGGGCATTGGCGGCAAGCCTTCACGTGCTGGTTGGCGGGCGGCGGGGTCAAAGGCGGTTACGTGCACGGTTCGACCGACCAGCTGGGAATGCACCCCGAAGACGATCCGGTGCATACCCATGATTTCCACGCGACGATCCTGTATTTGCTGGGGCTGGATCATAAGAAGCTGAGTTACCTGCACGCGGGGCGTGAATGGCGGCTGACGGATGAATTCGGCCGTGTCGTGCGGGACGTGCTGGCCTGAAACCACACAACCCGCAAAGTCGGTCCAAATCGCCAGTTTTGTTTAACTCCTACGACAGGTACAGCCGAGATTATCAACACAGATACACAGTGATTGGATACTCGGCTTCGATTCTGCGTAGGAGACGCGACGGATACGTTGCGGTAACAAGCACATGCGACGTCACCCCCTGCATTGGACTGCGCCCGCATTGTTATTTCTTGTTGGGCTGATTGGAGCAGCGCCAAGTGCTGCCCAGACATGCACGGCCACTTCATGCGGCCCCCCCGTTCGAATGTCATCCCCGCATGTTACCCGGCCCCCGGCTCAATTCTTTGCCAGTCACGGGATGTCGGGGATTGTGGATCACGGAGCGATGGCGGGTGGCGAATTTATCTGCGGCCAGACGGGGTGCGAGGTCATTTGTGACCCGTGTGCCCCCTGCGGACCCGTGTATGGGGACATGATGTGGGCGGAGTTGGAGTTTCTGCTCTGGTGGCGTTCGGGCCGCTATTTCCCGGCGCTGGCAACGACCCCCGCACCAGGAGTGGTAGGGGAGCCGGGGGTGCGGGTGCTGTTCGGCGGTGGCGAATTGACCGAACAGGCGCGGCCGGGCGGGCGTTTGAATTTCGGCATGTGGCTCGAACCGTGTCAGACCATCGGGATCGGGGGCAGCTTCTTGACCTTGGGGAACGCCCGGGCACGTTTCTCCGCAGATGAGAACCAGTACCCTTTTCTGGCCGTGCCGTTCTGGGATGCGAAAGACGGTCTGCCCAATGCTTACCCGGTGGCAAATCCTCCAAGGCCGGGAAATATCGCAATCGAGAGCAATTCCGATTTTCTGGCCGCGGACGCGTTCCTGCGGACGCTGTGGCTGCAAGGACCCGTGACTCGCGTTGACTTCATCTTCGGCTATCAACTGGCCCGGATCGACGAAGATCTGTTGCTCAACACCAGCACAACGCTCGTGCCGGATACCCGCGATGCGTTCCTGGTCCAAAACGAGTTTCACGGCGGGCATTTCGGGCTGAAAGGCCAGTATCGCTGGGGCGCCCTGAGCTTGGACCTGTCGGCCAAAGTCGGTTTCGGCAACATGGCGCAACGTGCCCAGTTGGAGAATCCACACGGCAGCGACGGCCTCTTGATCCATCCCTCCAATGAGGGCACATACCGACGCGACGAATTCTCCTATATGCACGACGTCGGTATCTCGCTGGCCTATTATCCGGTCGAACGCCTCAAGCTGTCCGTCGGCTACTCGATGATCTTCTTCAGCGACGTTGTACGGCCCGGGGAAGTCATGGATACCTACAGAGGACAAGCGGTCGTGGATAGCGATTGGTTTGGCGCTCCCCAGGTGGATCCAACTCGTCCCGCCTTCGATTTCAATTCGACGCACTACTACGTTCACGGTTTGAACGCCGGGCTGGAATTCCGATTCTAACGAATGTAACAATTGTGTGGATTATTTCAGCCCTGCGGCCGATATTCTGCTCAATCGTCTCCTCACAGACGCGCTTCCACAAAGGGAAATCTGCCATGCTCGCCCGAACTATCACTTCCGGCCTGTTGGTCGCTGTCCTGACGGCGGCCAGCGGCTGCTATACCATGCCCTACTATGCCGGTCACGCGGGTCCTCCAGGGGTTGGCGGCTATTATGTCGAAGATACTTGCGGACCGGTCCGCCACCGCGGTTTTCCCTTGCTGGATCGTCTGAACTACTTGTTGACCGCGGGCTCCGGCTGTGGCGAAGTCTATTGGGGTGAATGGACCAACCATCCCCCGCAAGGTTGCGATCCGTGCGATGACCACGGCAATTGGCTGGGGCACGGCTATGCCGCTCGGGCACCTCGCGGACCGGGTCACGTGAACTGGGTGGACGCACACCACGATCCGGCGGTGCAGCCGTTTCAAGGGCTGCGCCATCTCTGGGGCTACCGATATGGAGATGCCGGCTATCCGGTCGTTTATGGCGACGATTTCGAACTCGGCTATGCCGAGGAGTACGAGGTGGTTCACGACAGCGGCTGCAGCAGCTGCAGTTCGGGCATGGTCAGCATGCACGAAGGTCCGATCGCGATGCCGCCGGGCGACGTCTTTCATTCGGCGCCGGCGGGTGGGACCGTTCCGCCGCGGTCGGGAGCAGGCTCTGTTCCTACCCCAACGGCTCCCGGTTCGCGAGATGCCGCGGCTCCCCGTCGCTTGACCGCCTCTCCCGCCCGTCCCGTCCATCCTTCGCAAAGATAGTTCCGTCTCATGAGAACCTGCTCGGCAGATCCGGCGGAGCCGGGGTCGCTGGAATCGCCCGCGGCCCTGCTGACGGGATATGTCCTGGGGTGGGGCGGGATGCTGCTGCTGGCCGTGTCGATCTGGCTGGCCTTTCGGCGATTTCAAGGTTCCTTCTCGCAACCGCCCGGAATCGGGCTACCGCTGCTGGTGGGGACAATGCTGGGGAGCGCCTTGGCCGCAACGGCAGGGTGGACCCGACGCGTACCTCGCGGATCGCGAGTGCTTCCCGCCTGCTTGACGCTGTCCGGACTCTTGCTGGGAGCGGCTGTCTGGGTGCCGGAAGCCAGCCCCGCCGCTTCCTTCACGCTTTGGCTGCTGGTGGCCGGAGGTGCCGGATGGTCTTTCTATCGCCACGAGCGGGTTGAAAAGAAACGACCGCTCTGCGACGAAGCGCAAATGCCGCTCGGGGCGCTGCCCGCCTCGTACGAGGACGACGAATCCGAGGAAGGCTTGCTGCCGGCCGAGGTCGTCCAGCGGGTGGTTCGGGCGCGGGATGAAGAGGGTGCGGAGGTGATTTACGGGACCGTGCGTTGCCATTTCGCAGCGGGCCAACGTTTACAAAGCGCGCATTTCGCCTTCTG
>SLMF01000648.1 GCA_007133715.1 Planctomycetaceae bacterium | reverse complement strand
GTTGGGATACATCTCGCGAAAGGCTTCTCCCCACAACAACATCAGGTTGTTCAAGGTATCCGACCCCACCGAGTTCAGGTTTCCGGAAATCCCCGCCACCGGTTCATAAGTTGGCAGGTCCAGATCAACGGCCACTTGTCCCGCAGCTACACTGGCCATTGCCCAGAAAACAGCCACGATACTTACTCGTCTAAACAGATTTCTCATGAAAGTTTCCTTGTCTTTTTGACGTACCGATGCGAGCCCGGAAGCCCGCGGTTCCTACTTACCGACCCCGACTCTTTTCGTCACACGATCCTGGCGGCTTCTCTACACGATACCCTCCTTCCTCCACCTGACCGCGGCCATGAAATTCTCCTCGACCAACACCAACTGGCGGGGTGCAAGGAAAAAAAGGACAACGTAAACAGGTTTGCCTACCGAACCCCGAACCCCGTTTCTGCGGGACACGAGGGTTAGAAACAGACATGATCCGGTTCGCAAGCCGACAGTTCGGAACCAACTCATTCGGGCTGGGCATCGGGTCCTCCCTCCTGCAGGTCGCCACCAGGAGCGCTGCTGCGAAAGCGGTAGCCCACTCCACGCACCGTTTCAATGCAGCGTCCTGCATCGCCAAGCTTCCTGCGAATCCCGACAATCTGAACGTCGATGGCCCGCTCGGTGATCGCGAAGCAGCCTTGATGGACACCGTCGAGAATCTCTTGGCGAGTCCAAGCCTTGTCTGGCTGTCCCGTCAGAAACGTCAAGACGGAATACTCGGTGGCTGTCAGATCCACAAGCCGACCGCGACAAAGCACGCGTCGACGGCCGGGCTCAATCGCCAGCTCGTTGATCTCATAAGCTTCTTCGGAATCCAACGGTGTGGTCATGCCTGCTCCCCTCAACCAGGGGCGTCAGATCAGCGCCCCGATCATCGGTCGTTTAGATCTTACACAGAGGAGGCCCGCCGATGATGAAGGCTGTGCTAATCTTGTGTTAAGAATGCGTTAATCTCGCGTAGCTGTCTGTTTCGAAGGCGAAACGGCAGACCGTTGCCGAACTCGCACTCAACCATGGAACCGATTGGCATTGCTTCCCCAGGGGGGGCCAAATCTGCCCATCCACCAGGCAAACCTCCGGGTAGGCATCCGACGCGTGCCACCCACGCCTTGCAGTTTAACTGCCGATTGTGATCGATCGATGACCAGAGCGTTAATTCCGCATGAAGATTGCGGTGGTCGTCCTCCGGCACTAGCAGGCGTAAACAAAACCGCGTCGGTCTGGGAGAGCCCGACCCACACGGGCCGCTTTGTTGCCGACTCTGCACAGACAAAGGTGGCCTTGGACTCCTATCGCCCGGTCTTCCACGAACCCCGGATCGATGAGGACTCCGGGGCTGTCAGTGAAGCTGTGCGCTTTGAATGCATTATGAGCACCGCCGCGGAGGCAGCTCATCGCTTTTTTGAGTGCCTCGCCGACGCTAACACAGTTTATGAGCCCATCCGCCCGAAAATTCAAGCGAAATGGTACGCGGTGGCTCCTGGAACGAGCCACGGAACCCTCTTTTGTTAGGGCCTCTAAGGAAGTTTATTGTGTACGGAAGCATTGAAGATTGGCCGGGATGCTGCCTGTTTGCGGCCGTCCTTTTCGGACTGACTACCTTGGCAGTTGCCGATCCCTCAGGAGGCGGAATGGCGGGGATGGGGGACGGCGGGGCCGTCGAGGTCGGTGAACCGGTCGTGAGCTACCCCGTGACGGAGCCGAACTACGCGTTGATTTCCAGTTTTTCTCCAGACGACGACCCAGGGCTGGCGGGCCGCTTGGCGGATCTGGAAAGGGAATGGGAAAGGGCCCGAGAGAGGGTCGAGGCGGAGCAGAGACGCGCCGCCAGTCGGCCGAGTATTTCGCTTCGCGGCCGGGCCCATTTGGACACGGCGCTGTTCAGCGGCAGTGCGCTGGAGACCGGAAATTTTGCGGACAATACTGAAAACGGCACCAAATTCCGCCGCACCCGTCTGGGGGCCAACGGCGGCATGTTCGATGTATACCGCTATCAGATCGAAATGGATTTCGCCGATTCTCGTGCCAGCTTTCGGGACGTGTACCTCGAGATGACCGACCTGCCGCTGTTGCAAACGATCCGAATCGGACACTTCAAGGAACCTGCCAGCTTGGAGGAATTGGTGAGTTCCAACCACATCACCTTCATGGAGCGGAGCGTGCTGAACGCCTTCATCCCCGCGCGGAACGTGGGGATCCAAACGTCGCGGCACAATGACGCGCAGACCGCGACGTTCGCGATGGGCTTCTTCCGTGACGGAAGTACCACACCGCCGACTACTACCAATCAGAACGGAGGGAATAGCCTGACGTTGAGAGGGACCATGCTGCCGTGGTACGACGAGGCCAGCGAAGGAAGCCGGCTGTTTCATGCCGGTGGCTTCTACAGCTACCGGGATGTCGATCGTGACGGCCTCCGCTTCCGGCAGCGTCCGGACAATAGCTTCAGTGACCGAATCGTGGATACCGGCCTGATGGCCGACGCCGTGGATTGGCATTTGCTGGGTGTCGAACTGGCGATGGTTCATGGCCCTTTCTCCGTCCAATCGGAGTACGTCAAGGCGCTGGTAACTCGTGAAGAGGCCGCCGACCCCGGCTTCGACGCCCTGTATGTCGAGTTCAGCTATTGGCTGACGGGGGAACACCGGGTTTATCGGCGAAGCTCCGGACGCTTCGATCGCGTGACGCCCCACACAAACTTCTTCCGCATTCGGGAAGACGATGGTAGCATCTCGATGGGCCCGGGCGCCTGGCAGGTCGCCTATCGATTCGGCTATATCGACCTGATCGACGCATCGGTTGACGGAGGCCGAGCCAACGTCCATACGATGGGCCTGAACTGGCACTTGACGCGGAACGCGCGTCTGATGGCCAACTACGTCCACGCCAACCGAATTGATGAAGATGCCAGTTACCTGAATGCCGTAACGATGCGTGCCCAATTCGATTTCTAATCGGGAGGACCCTTCCCAGCCCCCTGAATCTAGGGAAACTGCCCCCCACTTCTCTTTCTTTGGATGGGGGGCTCCGCGAGGACCAAATCCTGCGAATCCTAAGCCGGTCGCCGGACCTTCTTCCGGCGGCTGGTTTTCGGGGTTTTTTGCGGCCGTGGATGGCCGGCCGCGGTCCGCGTGCGGTGGGGATGGCGGCGGTGTGCGGTCCTGGAGGTTCGAAGCGGTCCGCGCAGGCCACCGGGGCGCCCCTTGGGGCCGCGGAG
>SLMF01000265.1 GCA_007133715.1 Planctomycetaceae bacterium | reverse complement strand
CTGAAGGGACACTTCCTGAACCAGCCGCTGAAGGACTGGGATATCTCTCGGCCCGCACCCTATTTTGGTTTCGAAATCCCGGACAGCCCGGGCAACTATTGGTACGTCTGGTTTGACGCCCCGATTGGCTACTTGGCTTCCACAAAACAGTGGTGTGATCGCCAGGGTGAAAACTTCGACGCCTGGTGGCGCAGCGAGGCGACCGAAATCCATCATTTTATCGGGAAGGACATCACCTACTTCCATACTTTGTTCTGGCCCGGCATGTTGAAAGTTGCGGGGTTTCAGTTGCCCACTCAGGTCCACATCCATGGTTTCCTGACCGTGGGTGGGGAGAAGATGTCAAAAAGCAAGGGGACGTTGGTTCGCGCCGCCACGTATCTCCGCTACCTCGATCCTTCTTACCTGCGGTACTACTATGCGTCGAAGCTGGGCCCGCGTCTGGAGGATCTCGATTGGAATCTGGACGAGTTTGTGAACAAGATCAACGCGGACTTGGTGGGAAAAGTAGTCAATTTGGCAAGTCGATCCGCCCGTTTCGTCCAGGATCAACCGCTTTCGGCACGCTACCCGGATGACGGGGGCTTGTTTGCCCGGGCGGCGGCGACGGGCGAAACGATCGCCGCGGCCTACGAATCCTGCGATTACAATCGGGCTATGCGTTTGATTATGGAATTGGCAGATCACGCCAACGCCTACGTCGAATCGGCGGCACCCTGGAAACTGAAGAACGACCCCGCAGCCGCAACCCAACTGAGGGATGTCTGCACGGTCGCGTTGAATTTGTTCCGACAACTGGCGGTCTACCTGGCTCCTGTGCTGCCCCGATTGGCAAGACAGACGGGCGAGTTGCTGAACATGCCGATTCGACACTGGGACGAATCCCAGCGACCACTCGTAGGGGTGCAAGTCGCCAAGTTCCAACATATGATGCAACGAATCGAGAAAAAGGATGTCGATGCCATGATTGAAGAGAGCCGTGAACCCGAAGCTTCAAACACCCCGGCGATGCGGGATTCAGGACAACCGCTGAAAGAGGAGCCGCTGGCGCCGACCTGCACCCTCGACGATTTCACCAAAGTCGATTTGCGAGTGGCACGCGTGGTCGCGGCGGAGGAAGTTCCGGAGGCCCGCAAATTGCTGAAACTGACGCTCAGCCTTGGGGGCGATCATCATCGCTCGGTGTTCGCAGGCATCAAAGCTGCCTATCGACCGCAAGACTTGGTCGGCCGATTGGTCATCGTGGTTGCCAATTTGGAGCCACGCAAGATGAAGTTTGGGGTAAGCGAAGCGATGGTCGCGGCCGCAGGCCCGGGCGGGCCGGATGTGTTCTTGCTGGCCGTCGACGAGGGTGCCCAACCCGGACAACGAGTTCACTGATGAAGCTGCCGGGAATGGACCGTCTGGCCGACCGGATGATTCTGCGCCCCACCACGTATCCGCTTCCCACGGACGAGAAACGCCGCCATACCCTCCGAGTTGCAGGGCAACGGGTCGAAGTCTGGATCCATGACGTGGGACCGGTGCGTCCCGAGTTGGAGCTATGCATTCTGAAGTTTCCAGGCACGGGGGGCAGAGCCGAACGCTCGACCGACGCTCCCGCCAGTTTTTGGCCACATCAATCCACACAAATCTGGGCAGTTAACCCACCCGGCTACGGTGGCAGTACGGGGGCGGCACGCCTCAAGTACCTGGCACCCACCGCTTTGGCGGTTTATGACGAGCTGCGGGCGCGCTGCCCCGATTGCCCGCTGCTGGTTATGGGCAATAGTTTGGGTGGATGCAGTGCACTCTACTTGGCTGCCAATCGTCGGGTCGAGGGAGTGGTGCTGCGGAACGTACCGCCGTTGCGACAGCTGATTCGTTGGCGTCATGCGGTCCGCGGGCTCGTGTTCGGCTCCTGGCTGCTCGCCTGCCATGTGCCTGCCGAGTTGGATGTGATCGCTTGTGCAAGGCAGGCGACCGTACCGGCCGTGTTTGTCATGTCGGACCGGGATCGGGTCGTCCCGCCGGCGTACCAGCGCCGACTGCACGCTGCCTACGCCGGCCCGTACCAGCTGGTGACGCTGGCCGGCGCCGGGCATGCCAGCTCCATGGCCGACAGCGAAATGAAGCAATATCGCGATGCGCTCGGGGCCTTGTTGGCCAAGCTCCTTCCGGGGAATCTTGTGTCAGGACTCCTTTTCTAGTCCGTTCGGTGACTGTTCACCGAGGTCCCCGCTGACCTTGCGTCGGGGGAGTCAGGTTTGGCAACCAAGCGGTGACGTCCGACGCCATGTGTTGGTTGTCAAACCTGCGTTCCCCCGGCACAAGGCCGGGCGGGGGCGGGGAAGCACGGGTGTATCCATCGCCACGGCCGTCACGCACGCGAAGGCGGCGCGCCGCTGGATGAAATCCCGTCCTCCAGGTCACAGGAGTGCAGCCTCCCGAGGGCTCCTCCAGCTTCAAAGATTCTTGATCCGGCCCACTGGCGGCGGTTGCCAGGAGATGCAGATCATTCCACGTGCGTACCAGCAATTCTCCGCCATCGCCGGCCCGCATGGTGTTCCTCCGCAACATCTCGACACCCCCGGTCGAGCGGCATGCCTGGCAGGTGAAGGAACAAAAATCGGCACAGGAGAAAGTTCGAAATCAAGCCAAAACGCGACAAACGGAACACCCCAGGTCAGACCCTGTTAATCGGCATTCGTGAGGAGTCGTGCGATGTTTACGAGGTCCAACCGCAGGTTGCTTGACTGTGCGAGCGCGCCTTCTGCCCTGCGGATCCGGTTGCCGGTATGGGGAAGATCTCTAATCGGAGGAAATGATTTTACCCGGAGGTGGCAACGACTCGGGGGGAATCGGCTGGAGTTGCGGGCGCCTGTCCTCAGAAGATGTCGGTGGTTGGCTGCCCTCCGATTCCGCCGCGCCCGGGGGCTCCGTCTCAGGGGGGGACACGTCGGCGTCCGCTGCCGAGACGATCAGTAACTGGACACCGAGCGGCAATAAACGCGGATCGGCGAGTACGTCGCGATTCGTCTGAAAGATTTCCAGATACCGCTCGCGATCCCCCAAGTAACGCTCCGCCAACTTCGGCAGGGTGTCGCCCTCCCCAATCACATGGCGAACCGGCAGTTCGCGGGGCCCGAACCGCCCAGTGCCCGCCGCGTCCGATTCGTGCGACGTGCTACCGTCTTGTGTGCCCCCCGGAGAAACCGCTTGGTCCTGCTCTGAAGTCCTCTGTTCGGTTTCGTCCTGTTCGGGCTCGTCCTGTTCGG
>SLMF01000463.1 GCA_007133715.1 Planctomycetaceae bacterium | reverse complement strand
GCCGCCGCTGGTCGCCTGCAGGTTCAAATAGTTGATCACCAGCAACACGTCCTCGGGCGTGATCGCGCCATTGCCCGTCGGATCCAGATACGGCGGGGTCGGCATGCCCGGCGGCAGCGGGCCCGAACCGTAGGTGTTGATGTAGTTGATCAACGTCAGCGCGTCCATCGGTGAGACGAAGCCATTGCCCGTCACATCGGCAGGCTGCACCTGGTTCTGATACGGCGGATCGGTGATGCCGCTGACCGTCACCGTTACCGTCCCGAGCGACTCGCCACCGTGCTCATCCCGCACTCGGTAGCGGAACACGTCGGTGGCCGTTTCGCCATCATTCAAGGCCCGCAGCTCGAGCGAGACGCGGGGGTCGTAGTCGAAGCTGCCGTCGGAACGGATCACTACCGCGGCCCCCTTGTCACTGAACTTCTGCTCCGGTACCGCGATGAGAAGCTCGCTGTCGACATCGAAGTCATGGGTCAACACGCCGGGCGCGTCGACCTCCAACAGCTCATTCTCGACCGCCGTAAAGAACTCGTCGACCGCCGTTGGCGGCGTGTTGGCGCCTTCGACCGTAATCGTCACCGTCGCCCACACCGGCGGATTGATCCCGTCCGTCACGGCATAACGGAACGTGTCGGTCAGCGGGTCATCGCCTTCCTGCAAGGCCGCCAGGGCGGGACTGACCGTCGGATCGTAGATGAAATGCCCGTCCGGGCGGAAACTGATGGTCGCGCCCAGCTTGCTGACCTGATCGGACTGCGCGACAACCACTTCCAACGGGTCGTTTTCCGGATCGCTGTCGTTGGCCAACACGCTGGGAATCTGCGGATCGGCCAGCGTATTCAGGACATCGGTGTCCCGCGTGGTGTAGCTGTCATCGACCGCGATCGGCGGGTTGTTGGCCCCGGTGACGGTGATCGTGACCGTCGCCCAATTGCTGAGCGCGCCCTGGCCATCGATGGCTCGGTAGCGGAACGTATCGGTGGCCGATTCGCTTTCGCCCAATGCCATCAGCGTGGGATTGTCGCTCGGATCATAGGAGAAGGTGCCGTTGGAATTCACTTGGACCGCCACGCCCAAGGTGGTCTCGGTGGAGTAGACCGTGTCATACACCCCGTTTTCCGGCACCGTGGCGCCGTCGTAGACCCAGAAAACCCCGCCGAAATCGGGCGCGTGGGGACCGTCCACGTCGAAGTCGTTGTACAACACCCCGCGGCCCGCCACGCTCAGCACGGAGTTCTTGTCCACCGTGTAAGGCGGATCGCCGGCCGACGGCACGTCGCGCGCCACCGGCGGGTCGTTGACATTGGCCAAGATGATCGTGATGAAGCCCTCGTCCTCCAGCGGGCCGGGAGGTCCGGTGAACCCGCGGTCGTTGACCACCACGCTGACCTCGTCCTCGCCCCAGAAGTTCGGGTCGGGCGTGTAGGTCACCGCACGGGCTACGTCCAAGGTGATCTTGAACGCATCCAACGTCCCCAGCATCACCAAATGCCGCGTGCCGCTGCCGGAAACATCCTCCTCCAACACCCCGCCCGCGATCGAGGTGTCCACGGTCAACACCCCGCGCAGGACGCTCAAGCGGACCTCCAGCTTGTCCTCCGGGCCCGCGTCCACGTCGGTCACACTCATCCCCGACAGAATCAGCGGTGTGTCCTCGAAACCCGTCTGTACCGGCTCGAAAATATCCAGTTCGGGCGGATCGTTGATCGGCCGTACCGTCAGGGTGATCGTATGCGAGGTCCGAGTCGGATGCTCCAAATCCGGATTCGCCTTGCCCGTCTGCCCCAAGTCGTCAGCCGTAATCGTCAGATAGTCCGTGCCGTTGAAGTTCGGATCGGACAGATAAACCAGCCCGCCCGTACTGGCCAGCGTGAGATTCAACTGCTCCGGCGTGGCGCTGACCAGCACTTCGCTGCTGGAATTGTCCTGCACCTGCTCGGGCTGTACCCCGCCGGGCACGTCGGTGGCCAGGGTCACCTGGCCGTTCTGGGCCACGAACACAACTTCCAACCGGCCCGCCGTATCGCCTTCGTCGATATCGATATCCGTGATCTCGATCCCTGCGATGGGCTGCGGGCTGTCTTCGTCCGCCACCGCCGTCTGCGGGGCCGTGATCACCGGCGGGTCGTTCACCGGCTCGATCGTGATCGTGACCGTACCCACCGACTCCTGCGGATCCAATTGGCCATCGGTCAGCCCGTCGTCCTGGACACGGTAGGTGAACCAATCGACCCCGCCCTGCAGATTCAAGCGGTTGGCATTGGCGGGCGGCGTGTACACCACCTGGCTGCCGTCGAAACTGACCGTGCCACCGTGATGGCTGGTCGTGTCCACGCCGATCAGGGTCAGATTCTGGCCCAATTCATTGTCCTGCGTCCCCGCAGGCGCCGGCGGGCCAGGCTGATCATTGCCGATCAGATCCTGCGGAGCCAGCACCAGCGAGGTGTCCTCGTCCGTCGTGGCCTGCACAGCCTGCGTCACCGGCGGGTCGTTCACCTCGGTCACCGTGACCGTCACGGTCCCGGTATCGGTCGAAGCGGGATCGCCGTCGTCAATCGTATAGGTGAAGGTATCCACCCCGTTGAAATGGGCCAGCGGCGTGTAGACGAGCGCATCCTGTCCATCCCAGGTGATCGTGCCGCCCCACTGGCTGGTCGCAGCGACGGCAACCAGCCGCACGCTCTGATCGGGCGGGCCCGGATCGTCATTGTCCGTCAGCATGCTGGCGGTCAGCGTCAGTGTGCCGTCTTCCGCCATCGTGAACTGATCATCCACGGCCGTCGGCGGGTATTTGATCGGCGTGACGTCGATCTGCAGCGAATCCTGGACGGTCTGCGGGCCGCCGTAACCGCTGTGCCCCAGATCGTCGACCAACGCCGTCAGCGTATCGATCCCGCCGAAGAACGGGTCGCTGACATACGTCAAACCGGCAGCCAGCGTCTCGTTGATCGCCTGCGGTGTGCCGGTCAGGACCAGCAAGGCCGAGCCGTTGCCCTGAATCTGGCCCGCAGGAACGCCGTCCGAAACATCATCCAACACGGACAAACTGCCGTGTTGCACGCTCAACTCGACGCGGATCGGCAGCAGTTCCGCCGCCGCTTCCACGTCCCAGACCGAGAGGGCCGTATCGCCCACAAACACCAGCGGCTCCAACTCGACTACCGCCGCATCGCCCGGCAGATGGACCTCGGGCGGGTTGTTGATCGCCCGGATCACGATCGTCAGGCTCTTGACGTCCGTCTGCGCGCCGCCTTCGCCCG
>SLMF01000578.1 GCA_007133715.1 Planctomycetaceae bacterium | reverse complement strand
CGCCCAACTGTTCAACGAGGTCGGCAACGTCCGCCGAGCGATCATCATGAGCGAGATCCTCAACCGTCCCACCCATCGTTGGTAGACGGCAAACGCTACCTGGCCTCCTCTTCCGACTGGTACACCTCGCCCTCGCTGTCCAAGTCGAAATCGAACTCGTTCTGACCCTCCTGAATATTGGCGGTCAATTCCGAGCGAAAATTGAACTGCGCTGGCACCCTTTCCGGAACATCTTCGACCGTTCCGTCCGCCAACTCCCGCTCGACCCGCGTGCTGATCGTCACCATGTGCTCGCCCTGAATCGCGCCGGTTCCCTGGCGGTCGTAGACCAAGGTGTACCTGCCGGACGCATCGGTTCGCGCGGCGGCCGGGCGGCCACCGGTCAGCGGCGTGAACACCACCAGCGCATCGCCCAGCGGCTGGCCATCCAATGTCACTCTCCCGCTGACCTGCGACAAATCGCTCCGCCCACCGCATCCGCTGATCAATAACCACAACACCACGCAACTCAACCCCACGCCGCCAATTCTCCCTCGCTTCATCTTGATCACTCCCCAAAAACTGAGTTTCGATCCTGTCTTACGGCATACTCAGCGTAAAACCATCGTTGCGACGAGCAAGACGCTGGTAGACGCCAAATACGGGTTCCCAACGAGGGTCCCCGCGAGGGAAATCGTCGTAGCAATGCCGTGTCGCCCCATCGACCGACCGGCTGCAGGGCCGGAATTCCACGGTGTCGCTGATGAAACGTACCGAGGCATCCGCCAACGCAAAATTCGCACCCCCCGGATGCAAACTGGAAAACCCCTCGGAACAGCCACTCCGGCTGTTCCAGGTGTACGGCGGATCCGGGGCATTCAGCAACACCCGCGCGTTCCCCGTGTTGTAGTAAAAACCCCGATGCAGGTTGCCACGCGGGTTGCGGATCCCGATCCAGCTGCCGCTGCGGCAATACGGCGTGTCCCGCTCGCCAATCAAAAACGTATTGCTCGCCCCGTCCAGAACCTGGGCCATGCGGATGCCGACCAGCCCCATGAACATCCCTTGCGTATCCCGCTTCTCTACCGAAATCTGGTGATTGTTCCGCAAGCCGCGGTTGGAAACGTAATTGGTCACGCCCGCGTGCCAGTCTCCCAAACCGGCCGCATTGGCACCGACACCGCCACCCCAATGCCGATCCGGGTGCCCTAACGGATAAAAGCTGTTCGCGTCGCTCGGACAACGGAACGTCGGAATCGCCGTCTGGAGCAACCGTACCACCTCGGAACCGCGGTAACGCAAAACATCCACCAACGAGATCGAGCTGACCTCCAACTCGTCGTACAAACCCTGCTGCTCCAAATGCGGCAGAATCAAAGCATGCCAACCCCAGCCCTCTTGGTTCGCGGAGTTGTTGGGATGGACGGAAAAAATGTGATTGACGGGAAACGTACCATAGGTGTCGTGGTAATTGTGGCAACCCAATGCCAGCTGCTTCAGATTGTTCACACATTGCGTCCGGCGAGCCGCCTCGCGAGCGGCTTGGATCGCAGGCAACAGCAGGGCGACCAGCACCCCGATGATCGCGATCACCACCAGGAGTTCGACCAACGTAAAGCCCGCAGGCGCCGGACGGCGAGAAACAGGAAGACGAAGCCACATGGTACAGACCCTCCTAAGCACGGAAAACGAGGAAGCACGCACGAGGAGCCGTTCGCGAGCCTAAGGGCAGGCGGCTGCAACCAACTGCCGCTCGAACCCGCAAACGGGCACGCTTGTGGACCTACCCACGAGCTAACAACAGCCCAAATTGGGTATTTCAGGGTTTTTTGTAGCCGACGGAACGAGGGTTGAGCAGATTGATAACAAGTCAACCAGAAAAGCATGGCACCCCCCATGAACGGGAAGTCGGGTAGTCCCAATGCTCGCATCCGCAACGCCCGGTCGGAGCGGTCGCGTTGCCAGCGGCGAACTCTTCTCAGTTTAAGCTGAGTCCTTCTGGACAACAACCCGACCGGACCAGCGACCCGTCCGCCCCGTTCTTCTGGCGGAGATCGGGAATCGGCGCCCCCAGCGGCTTGTCGAACCGCACCGGCGATCGCGATTCCGCACGGGGGCGTGGTGGTTGTTCGGTCTGGAAGGGTGGTAACGATCACGTGGTAGCGAGCCGGTTTTGCCGTCGATGCCGAGTGGGCCCCCCTGCACCGAATGCTCCGCTCGTGGGGGATATTCGCGCCGTAACGCGCACACTCGGAAAAGTGGTGGGGGCTGTTGCAGAGATCGATAAGAGCGATCGGTGGGGCCATGCGTGATGCGCCACCTTGGGCGATTCCACCAGCCTCTGGCCCGTTCATGGAAGTCACTGACTCGCGACCCGTATTTCAGGAGGAAGCTCATGAAAAGATTCTCATTGTTCACCAGCTGCTGGGTGGTGATTCTCACCGCCGGCGCCGCGGGTGCCCTGGAGCCGATCCCGGCCGACCAGGCCCGCGGCTTGGGCAACGCTTGCCCGATATCCGCCGCCGCCTGCGATCCGCTGTGGGAAGTCTACGGTGGGGCCGTAATCCTCCGACGTGATCCCGCCAGCGCCGGTCCCGGATTCCGCTTCGGTACCGAGGCGGGTGTGGACGTCGACGTCCGTCGCCGAATCGGCGAACGAAACCAGCTGCAAGTCCGCTACTTCGGCATCGACGATTGGGCGGACAGCCAAGCGATCGAAGGAAGCCAAACATGGCTGTTGGTGCCTCGCGATTTTACGGGAATTGGCGAATATGACTCGGACCTGCACAGCGCCGAGATCAATCTGCGTTCTCAACGGAATGATTGGCTGACGATCCTGGGCGGCTTCCGCTGGGTGGAATTGCAGGAAAACCTGAATTACGAACGAAATTTCGATTCGCTCATCATCCCCGTTCCTATCTTCCCAGATATTACCCTTCCGGCCTTCGATCTGGAGCGGGACGGCAGGACGCAGAACTTCATGTACGGCGGCCAGATCGGGGCGGACTTCCTGGTCTGGGATCGAGGCGGACCGTTTACCCTGAACACCGAAGTGAAAGCCGGGATCTTCTCCAATCTGGCCAAGAGCAATTCACGGCTGGAGAGACGAGTCTTAGCAGACGTCGTCACCGCAGAGCGCGAACGCCATACGGGGTTCCTCGGCGAATTGGGGATCACCGCCCGATATCAACTGACGGATAATCTGGCCGTCCGCGGCGGATACCAGTTGATGTGGATCGAAGGCGTCGCCTTGGCCGGCAACCAGCCATTAGAAAGCCCGAT
>SLMF01000714.1 GCA_007133715.1 Planctomycetaceae bacterium | reverse complement strand
CGGTGATCCTGACCGGCAGTGGGGAAGCCTTCTGTTCCGGCATCGACTTGCAGGAAGTCCAAGAGAGCGGCCGGCAGCGGGACGCTATCCAGCAATGGCACGAAGACGCCGTCCAGTATCAGGAACTGCTGGAGACCATGCTGCTGTTTCCGAAACCGATCATTGCGGCAGTCAATGGCCCGGCGGTCGGAGCCGGTGCCGGGCTGGTGCTGGCCTCGGACATCGTCGTCGCCACGCCGGAGGCGCAGTTCGGCTTGCCCGAGCCGCGTCGCGGTCTGGTGGCCGGTCTTGTCGCCCCTCTGCTGGCCTACCGGATCGCCGCCGGTCCCGCCGCCAATCTCCTGTTGACTGCCCGTCTGATTACCTCGGAAGAGGCGTTCCGTTGGAACATCTACCACGAACTGACCGCCAGCGACACGATCTGGGCCCGCGCCCACCAATTGGCGGAGACCTGTGCCCAATCGGCCGCCGAATCCCTGCAGCTGACCAAACGCATGCTGAACGAAACGATAGGCGAGCAGCTGGCAACCCACCTATCCGCGGGTGCCGCGGCCAGTGCCACCGCCCGAACCACCGATGCGGCCCGCGAAGGCGTCGACGCCTTTATCGAAAAAAGACAACCCAACTGGCCCTGATCACGGCAGACAGAGAAAACCCGCTTGCGGAACTCGAACAGAACCAGGCAACCCTGGTAACGAAGTAACGAGAAATACCACCACAACGAGCTACGTGTCAGAAGTTCTCGCGAGCGACCACATACCAGTATCCCGTCTTTTTCCACAGGATATTCTCTCGGATTCGGGCTGCAAAGGCACGATACAACGCGGTGGTGTCAATCCGGGTGCGTAAGAGGTGCCAGTTGCCGGACGCTACCCCCGGTTTTGAACGATAGCCACCCTTACGAAGGTCTCGCTGCCGGATAATATAACGAACCGATTGCGGATCAGTCAGCTGTCAGGAGTTACCGGCGAGCTTATCGAATCGGACAATTTCCGGCGTCTTACCGTGGCCAGATTTGCTCAAATGTTTCCGTTGCACAGGACGTCCCTTTCGCTATGACAGAGAGCGGGAGTCAAGCCACCAACATACGGGGCTCTTCACCGGAAACCGAGCGGCCGATAGCTGGGCTGCTATCGACAGCACGCGGATTGATTTGACATCGGCCGACGATTGCCGGTGCCTGCAGACGGATATTCCTTCCGATTACCAAGGCTGACCGGAGACGTCGTCGGCAGTTTCTGAAGTGGCAACTGCAGTAAATCACCCTATCGGGGTGTTTTTATGTAGCGTAAAATAGCGCAATTCGAATCTTTGATATTAAATGGTCAAATGGATGAGTACATTGGGCTGTGTTGCGCACTCGACAACAATGGCTTCGGATTACCGAACTCGCGTGTCGAATTAAACGCCCAGTGACGCGTTATGACGTCTCGCGACTGAGGCCTCGCAATCTCAGGTGTGGTACCTCGTGATGGGGCCGTCTTGGAAGATTTCGTCCGACTGCCCGGTTGCGTTGCCGTGCGCAGGTGGCTATCTTTTGGGGGTATCGATTTCCGCTCGATATAAAAGCATTGAATGGGGGGCTGTCGTGCCGATCCTGTCCGCAGAGGAGTGTCTCTATCCCAACGATCTTCTGGATGCCCCGTTGGGGTCCAATGACGCGAGCCGTTGGTGGGTGCTGTGCACCAAGCCACGCCAGGAGAAGGCTGTGTCGCGTCACCTTTATGCTCACGAAGTCCCATTTTACCTGCCCCTGATCAAAAAGGCCCGGATTTACCGGGGACGTCGAAGAACGTCGTTTATCCCCCTGTTTCAGGGGTATGTATTTATGCGAGGGGGGGATGAGGAGCGGATCATTAGCCTGAGTTCTGCGCGCTTGGCACGTATTCTGCCGGTGGAGGAGGCTGAACGCCTTCGTGCTGACCTCCGACGCATCGCTTGGTTGATCGCCTCCGACGCACCCTTGGCTCCGGAAAGCCGTTTGGAGGCAGGGCAGCGAGTCCGGATTAAAGGAGGCCCTTTCGGGGGGCTGGAAGGGACCGTTCTCAAACGCCGGGGACGCACTCGATTGCTGGTCAGTGTGAACTTCGTTCAACGCGGGGCCTCGATCGATATCGACGATTGCCAACTGGAATACATCGGGTGATGCGGATTAGGGAAGATGCGACCAGGCAGTTCCGAAGAAAACTGGGCAAAGCATCTGCGCATTTGCGAAAATATGCGAATCTTTACGCCAATACGAATGGGGTGGGGCCCGGATCGTGTAGATTTCCGACCAACCGACGGGACGCGAAGCTCTTCCTTGGGCTGTCTTCGACGCGTGTCCCGTTTTGGTAAACGAAAACAGATGCGCCGAGGCGCGAAACAGCCGTTCCTTCACGAGCACCGCCATCTGCCGAATGGTTGCGTCGGGAACGAATTCACGGGGGCAGACGGTTTCCTACATACCGGGTCACCCACGCGGACGAAGTCTAAAAAAAACGCCACTCGCCCAATGGCGGTTGCCCATCCTCCGGTTGGTACGGGATGTGAATGCGCGGGGAAACGAGCCGGTGCTGCTTCAAGACGAGTCCCTGCTGCGTCCCGTTTTCTTTGCTGCGCTCCGCATCGTCAGCGGAAACACCTCCCGGCAGGTGCGTCGAATGCAACCAGGCTGAGTATCCTTTATTCCCCTTTTGGCGAGTTGCCTCGGTGCCCGTTGCGATCTGGTGAAACCGATTTTTGGTGCAATTCAAGCGGATGCGGCTCCCGCATTTTTTTTGGGCTCAACCGTAATCCTCAGGTTGGCGCTCCGCTTCCAATACAAGTACGTCGCAATCAGGACACGCCAGCCCTGATCGCTTCACCTTCTCTTGTGTTCTTGTTGGAGGAGCAAAAATGAACTGGAAGGAATTCTGTCGACCAGACCCAGTCGTCTCGGTCGTGGATGAGGACTGCCAGGTTCGCCGCACGATTCAACAACTCTGCAATATCATGAACCTCGATTTTGAGGGTTTTGCTTCGGGTGCCGCTTTTCTCGATGCGATCGAAAGCGATCATGTCGGATGTGTGGTCACGGAATTGAAAGTGCCCGACATCAACGGGATTCAAATCCAAGAAACCCTCATCGCCCACGGTATCAATCTGCCCCTGATTTTCCTCACCGCGCACGCTACCGTCCCCATTGCCGTCCGCGCCCTTCGCGCCGGAGCGTTCCACTTGTTCGAAAAACCGGTGCCGCAACAAGAACTCTGGAATTCCATCCAGGAAGCGATCGAACGGG
>SLMF01000663.1 GCA_007133715.1 Planctomycetaceae bacterium | reverse complement strand
TCCAGGAAGATGGCGATATTGGCGGCATGGCAGGCGATGTGGGTATTGCAAGCCACCTCGGCGTTGGCCAACGTCTGACCGCGAGTCTTCACACAGTTGAGGAAGTCGCGGACGTGGAACGTCACGGGGTAGCCCCCGATCTCCTCAACCCGGCGCCCGGCCAGCAGATCGGGCGAACTGACCTCCAAACGCCCGGAATCGCCCGCTTCGACCCAGCCGGTTTCGCCCTCAAATCGCACCGGGCAAGACCCCAAGGGAAGCCAGCCGTCCTCGCGGATCACCAACTGGGCACCACAGGCGTACCTGGCCGTCGAACGGTTGTCAGGGGTGCGAGGATGATACTCGACCGGCGCACTGTCGTCGGCGTCGACGGCCCATTGGCACAGATCGATCGTGTGCGAGCCCCATTCCAGCACGCCGCCACCGACCATCCCGCCGCCTTTCTCGAACTCGCCGCCCCGATCGGCCAGCCCCCGATTGTAAGGACGCCACGCCGCCGGGCCCAAGTACAGATCCCAATCGATGTCTTCGTCGGACGGAATCGGTTCGGCAGGAGCCCAGCCACTGGTCTTGGTCGAATTATCCCACGGCGACGGGTGCGCGTGCACGGCCGTCAGCTTGCCCAACTGTCCCGTGCGGGCCAGCTCCACTGCAAAGGCGAAGTGCGGCAAGCTGCGACGCTGGGTGCCCGCCTGAAATACCCGAGCCGTCCGGCGGAACGTCTCCGCTAGCATCAGGCTCTGAATAATGTTCCGTGAACAAGGCTTCTCGCAAAACACGTCCTTGCCCGCTTCCGCCGCCAGCATCGACGCGGTGGCGTGCCAGTTGGGACCGGTGGCAATCAGCACCGCATCGATGTCCTCGCGGTCCAACAACTCGCGGAGGTCCCGGTACGTGTCACAATGCGTGTTGCCATAGCGGGAATCCACCAACTGCTTGACCGCGTTCCGCTGACTGGCCTTGGGATCGGCCACCGCCACAAACTCCACCTCCGGCTCATCCAGGAACGACCGCAGCACATGGATCCCCCGTCTGCCGAGCCCGATGCCCCCGTGAACAATCCGCTCGCTGGCCGGCAACGCACCGTCCCGGCCCAGCGCCCGTGCGGAAACGAAGGTCGGCGCGGCGAAGGCAGCACCGGTTGCCGCGGCGAGAAACTTTCGCCGCGATACACCGTGACTCCTGAAACTTGGCATGAAAATCTCCTTCAAAGAAAAACGGCAAGAACACTCGTATTGAGCGATCAAAAAGGGCCCTGCCCCTGATCGGCATGCTCACGCTCCTAGCTGACAACTGGCGGCTAGGACTATCAAGTAGTTTGCCCCCCAAAATTATATAGTCCGAAAGCGTCGAGAACGTGGAAGGTAACCTCAACGTGGAAGAACAAGCCCGATTTGGCTCGCCGCGACAGCAGAACCCCCGGGCCGGTTTTCTCGAACAGAACCCCCGATTTCCGCTTGACGATCGCCCATCTTCAGGTAACATAACCGACGGTCGGACCGGTTTTCGAGCGTACCGGACCATGAGCTTTTGCAAGCAAAATTCGGTGACAGTCGTTCTGGCAGCTTGGCACTTGGTGCTGGCGGCTGCCGGCTACTCGCTGCATGCCGTCACGGGATCGTGCGACCTGCCGGCCACCGCCGCCCATTCTTCCTGCATCTGCACCGGCCATCAGTGTGGTTTTCCGGCGTCGGTCGGGGAAGAGTCCGCGTCGCATGATGAGCGGCGAGCGACGCTTTCCAGCTGGCACGACCCGCACGCTTGCTCGCTTTGCCGCTGGCTGTCCCAGCCGCAAGAAGCCTCTCTTCTTGCGGGGATTCCCGTCGTGTCTCAGCCCGCCGCATGCCCGCCGATCGACTGGCCCGTGGCCCCCGTCACGCGTCGCCACGCGGCGTATGGTGCTCGAGCCCCTCCTCTTGAGTCCGCTCGCGGGACGGTTTGACTGGGAACGGTGCTTGGCCAACCCTGCCGGTTGGCAGCGTGGTTCCAACCGCCTTTCTTGACAAACGTCCACGAAGCGTGCCCTGTTGCAGACCGTTTGGCGGGCCGTCCCGCCCCCCATGCCCTGGCGTCAGAGCACGGGGCGTGCGCGCGGTTCGGATGAGCTTGCGAACAAGGCGGCAGCCGAGCGGACTGCGTTCGACCACCCGCACGCCCGCTCCCTCCACAATTCCACACGCTTCTGCGGTAGGTCCCAGTCGAATCGACCGCGATTGTCGAGTGCCGGCGGCACGCCGTGCGGCGAGCGGGTGAAACTCCGCGATCGGCACGCCCCGGTCGCCGTCTTTCATCGCTGTAGCCATCCCCCGGCGGAACGGCCGCATGGGCCACGGTCCCATCGGTCGGCCGTGGCTGGCCGGCTGGGACGCTGTATTTGAGGGGTTACCGAATACACAAAAAGAGGTTTTTTTGGCATGAGAGCTTCGTTCCAATACTGCGTGGTGAGGCCGCTGGTACGGCTGTCCAAGCTGGCCCGTGCGATTGGTCATTACGATTTTTGTCCCTGGGCGAACCGTTATGTCTATTGGTTGAAGCAGCCGATCGGTTGGTTCGCATTGGGCGCGTTGGCCGCGTTGCTGGTGGGGTTATTTGTCGCGCCGCAGGGCTGGTTCTTGTTCGGGGTCTTGCTGACCGTGATGTTATTGGGGGTGATTTGGCCGCGGATCTCGATGTGGGGACTGGAAGTCTCATTGAGTTTCGACCGGCCTCGTTGCCGCGAGTGGGAGCCGGTTCAGGTACGGTTATCGATCCGCAACCGCTGGCCGTTTCCGGCCTGGGGTTTGGTTGTCGAGCGGGGTTTTTTCGATGCGGATGGTTTGGGCGAGCCGTCGGCGGCCGTGACGGCTTTGGCGCGGGTACCGGGCTGGTCGCGGAGCGATTACGTCTTTCCGTTTTGTCCCGAGCGTCGTGGGGTCTATCCCCAGCGGCAGCCGTTTTTGTCCACGGGTTTTCCTTTTGGCATTTGGCATTGCGGGCGACCGGTGCCGGTGGTGGGCCAGTTGTTGGTATGGCCCCGCACGATTCCGCTTTGCTCCGTCCCTGCGTTGGGCGGCGATCACATGTCGGTGGTAGGCAGCTTTGTCGATCGTGCGGGAGATGACGGAGACATTCTGGCTGCCCGTTTCTACCGTCAGGGTGATTCTTTACGGCGAGTGCATTGGGCCCAGACGGCTCGGCGAGATGTGCTGGTGGTTTGCGAGCGTCAGACGTCGGCGCGTCGCCGGGTGCTGGTCGGATTGGATCAGGCGGCTTTTGCGGGAGCGACCCTGCGGGACCAGCGACGTCG
>SLMF01000393.1 GCA_007133715.1 Planctomycetaceae bacterium | reverse complement strand
ACCGCGGATGAGGGTTCGCAATAGGGCAAGTCGGGGACCGGATTATAGGGGATCAGGTTCAGCAGCATCGGCCGACCTCGCAACAAGGCGGCCAATTGCCGAGCCTGCTCCGGTCGATCATTGACACCGCCCACCAGCACGTATTCAAAGGTCAAACGCCGCCCGGAAGCTTCGAAATAGCCGTCGGCCGCTTGCAGGATGCGCTGCAGCCCGAATTGCGAGTTCACCGGCACCAGCTGGTTCCGCAGGGCGTCGTCGGGGGCGTGCAACGAAACGGCCAAATGGTAACGCGGTTGTTGTTCGGCCAGCCGATCGATGGCAGGGGGCAACCCGACGGTCGAGATCGTAATCCTCCGCGGGCTGATCCCCAGGCCCTCGGGATGGGAAGCCACGCTCAGAGCCTGCAGCACGTTCGGCAGGTTCGCCAGCGGTTCTCCCATCCCCATCATCACCACGTGGCTTAACCGCTCGTCCGCCGGCAAACGAGCTTGCAGTCGCAGCATCTGCTCCAGGATCTCACCTGCCGCGAGATTTCGTTGGAATCCCCCCCATCCGCTGGCACAGAAACCACAGCCCATGCCACAGCCGACTTGGCTGCTCAAGCAGATCGAGCGGCGGGCGCCGTCGCGTAACAGTACGCATTCGACACTGCCCCCCTGATCCAGTTGCAGCAGCAGCTTTTCCGTGCCGTCGGTCGAGCGGGCAACTTGGTCGACGCGACTGGTCCAGATGGCAAACTCGGAAGCCAAAGCGTCACGCAGCGACTGGGGAAGATCCGACATTTGGGAAAAGTCGCCAGCACGCCGCGCGAACAGCCACTTCCGCACCTGCCGCGCACGATACGCCGGCTGATTTCGCGCTGCCAACCAAGCCGGCAGGTCGGCCGAATCGGGATCCAGGATGTGTCTCATCGTTCCTTATTCCTCCGTCGCCATCGGACGTCCGATACGGTAGCATACGCGAAGCGAGGGCGGCATGGCACTTACCCTATTTATGGGGGTGTTTTATTCCCGGTTTCGGCAGAACAGGAAAGGAGACCCATGGCAACCGCAGGGAAAATCTTGACGCGGGGCTGGCAGCAGCATCAAGCGGGCGATCTGGCGGGTGCCGAGCGGCTTTATCGCAGCGTATTGCAGCAGAATCCCTCCGACGCCAACGCCTGGTGCTATCTGGGGATGAGTTGCCACGACCAGGATCGCTGGGAGGAGGCGGTGGCGGCCTACCAACGCGCGATTCAGTTGCAGCCGCATTTCCCGATCGCGTACAACAATTTGGGGAACACGCTCCGTCTTCAGCGGCGATTGCGGGAAGCCCTGGCCTGTTTTGACAAAGCCTTGGAACAACAACCGGGATACGTCAACGCCTTGAAAAACAAGGGTACGGCCTTGATTTGGGAAGGGCATGTGGAGCAAGCCCTGAACGCGTATCGGCAGGCCTTGGCGTGGGCGCCGGACGATGCCGAGACCCACAAGAATTTGGGTGTGATTTACCTGCTGCAGGGTCGGTTTTCCGAAGGCTGGCCCGAATATCACTGGCGCTGGCGGACCGCAGAAACTCCTCTTCCCAAGTACGATGGCCCGCAGTGGCAGGGCGAAGACCTCGACGGCCGCACGATCTTGTTAATCGCGGAACAGGGTTTGGGGGACACATTCCAGTTCATTCGCTACGCATCCGTGCTGAAGCAGCGATACGGTTGCCAGGTGCTCGCGGTATGTCCCCCGGTGTTACGAGATTTATTTACCCGATGTGCGGGATTGGACCGGTATTTCGGGCCGGGGGACGAGCTGCCGTCGTATGATTTCTGGAGCCCTCTGCTCGAAGTGCCCGCACGTCTCGGGGAGACGCTCGAAACGATTCCGGCCAAGGTGCCTTATCTCGAGGCATCGGAG
Organism: Planctomycetaceae bacterium; assembly: GCA_007133715.1. GTDB lineage: Bacteria > Planctomycetota > Planctomycetia > Pirellulales > Pirellulaceae > SLMF01. The sequence continues at coordinate 1,400 of SLMF01000393.1, read as the reverse complement.
GACCAGGTTGCGAGCTGGAGGCAGCGTTGGGCGGGGTGCCGTGATTTACGGATTGGCGTGGTATGGCAAGGCAACCCGCACTATCCGGCGGATCGGATGCGGAGTTTCCCGTTGCTGGCTTTGGAACCGCTCAGCCATTTGGCGGGAATCCAGTGGATCAGTCTGCAAAAGGGAGCGGGGGTCGAGCAATTGGAGGACGCGGTAGGCCGATGGGAGATCGAGCCTTTGGGCGACCAGTTGGACGAAGGCGGGGGTGCTTTTGTCGAGACGGCTGCGGTGATGAAGAACCTGGATTTGGTGATCGCAGCCGACACGGCCGCAGCCCATTTGGCGGGTGCCTTGGGCGTGCCCTTATGGGTCGCCCTGGCCCACGTGCCCCACTGGCCTTGGTTGCTTGAGCGAACCGATTCGCCTTGGTATCCCACGGCACGTCTCTTCCGCCAGCCGGTTCCGGGCGATTGGCAGGCGGTATTCGAGAACATGGCGGGAGCCCTGCGCGAGGGCGATTGGCAACGGTCTGTCAAGCGTCCGGCCCAGTTCCGGGTCATCCATTGCGGGCTGAACCGGTTGACGCGTGCCCGCCACGGTTTGATGTTGTACAACCGCCACGACCAATACATCGGCCGTTCCCTGGAGGCTTACGGCGAGTTTTCCGAAGGCGAATGCCAGTTGCTGCGGCAGATCGTCAAGCCGGGTCAGGTGATTGTCGAGGCGGGCGCGCATATCGGGGCCCATACCATCCCGCTTTCTCGGTGGGTTGGCAGCGGGGGACGGGTACTCGCCTTCGAACCGCAACGGATCGTCTTTCAGACCCTGTGTGCCAATGTCGCGTTGAACGGTCGGACCAACGTCGCCTGCCAGCCGCGGGCATTGGGACAGCGGCCGGGGACGTTGCGCGTGCCGCCCGTCGATTACACCCAAGCGATCAACACGGGCGGGATCGCGCTCTGCGAAGGGGCACAGGGCGAGTTGGTCGAGGTGGTCACGATCGATTCGCTGGAATTATCGGCCTGTCATTTGATCAAGGTAGACGTCGAGGGCATGGAGTTGGAGGTGCTCCGGGGAGCGGAGGCCACGTTGGCCCGTCATCGGCCCCTCTTGTATGTGGAAAACGACCGAGCGGAAAAATCGGCGGCGTTGATCGCGTATCTGCTGGGGGCCGGTTACGCATTGTACTGGCACCTGCCCCCCCTCTTTCAGTCCCACAATTTCTTTGATAATTCAGAAAATATCTTTCCGGGGGTGGTTTCTGCCAACATGCTAGGGGTGCCTCCGTCGGTTCCGGCCCGGATCGAGGGTCTGCGGCGGATTCCAGGTCCGGAGAGCACGTGGCACACGACGGCAGGTTCCCAGTGAAGGAGTGAACGAGAATGTTTCAGGAAGCGATTCAGGTAGAGATT
>SLMF01000373.1 GCA_007133715.1 Planctomycetaceae bacterium | reverse complement strand
TTCAGGCGGAATGCCTTACGATGGCCTCGTACCGCCAGAAGGCGGCAAAGGCGCTGAAGAACTTGCTGGTTCAGGAGCCGTCTCGCGAGTCGGTTATTGCCCTTCCCCCCAGCGGACTGATGGGCAGCTATTGGAAGATCGTGAAGACGGCCCACGGCTTTGGCGTCGTGCTCACTGACACGCCGGAGAGCATTGTCGAGCGGATTACCTTCTACGACGAGGATTCGCGACCAGTCAAACGGGACCTGACCAGTCGTGAAAAGCGGCTCTACGCGGCCGAACTGCGAAAGGACATGTCTTACTTCCGGCGGTCGTATGAGAAGGCGGACTTTCGTATTGACATCGCAGGACATGGTCCCGACGAAGCCGCCGCCGGTGAGAACGACATCCTCTCGCAACTTGACGAGGCAAATACCGCCCGATTGGGTTAATCTCGGGTGGTTGACCACGTGCTTGTATGGCTGTGGCTCGCCGGCTGACAGCCAATGTGGCGACGCTCACAGGCGGGTCGGAACCGCTGGATTTTTGCCCTCCAACGTCGCACCCGTGCCAGTAATTCCCGGCGAAGGGAAAAAATGGCCAAGACTCAGGGAATTTGAGGTGCTAGCCGTGCTGGTATCTCGCAAGATTCCCGTGCTTTGGCGGCATGGGGAAAAGTGGTAGGCTGGTGTGCTCACGTGGTCGGTTATGGACTGAATTACCCCCAGGATTTGCGGCAGAGTTTTTTGCCAAGAACCACGACTTTCGGACGAATAGACCATGATGCGTCCTGCCGATGGAGAGAAGCGGGGGGTTACGAGGAAAGCCGAATGACCGGGAGCAATTGCGATGTGGAAACGAGTGGTGTTGATAACGGTGTTGCTGGGGTTTGCGATCGTCCTGTTGCTGATCACGGTCCCGCTGGATGGTGAGGGCCCGGCGCCGTTGCGATTCGAGGCGCACAGTGGGACGATCGAAGCACGCAACCAGACAAGTCGCACCTGTTCGACCAGTTCGTCATCCGGCGCCAAAGTCGCCGCAGCCCGTCTCGCCCTGATCAACACGTCGGAACACGCACTGATGCGTCGAGTGGTACCGCTGCTGCGTGAAAAGCTGGCTGGTGCGGATTTTGTCGAACAGATCGAGGTGGTCGAAGCTTTCGAAGGCGATGCTTGGACGCTGGTTTCCGATCCTCTGCCCGACCTGTGCCTCTTGCTAAGCATGCCTGATTGCGAAATCAGCGGCTTCCTGCCTGCCGGACGGACGATCGCAGCCCGAATCCGGCTGGATATCGGCCGGCAACCGTGGTCTTCCTCTCACCGGGTTGTGGACCACTTGTCTCCGCCCCTGGTCGATTTCCACATTTCCATCACTTTGGAGCATCACAGCGTCACCCGCGGTATTGAAACCGCTGCGGCACGATACAAACTGGCTGCGGAGAACCTGGCAACCGCCCTGGCAGACGATGTGCACAAAGGGCTGTCGCAGTTGGTCAGCGAGCACGGGCGGATGGGGCAGTTGTCCGAGTCGTTCTACGGGCAAGGGGACATTGTTCCACCCGATTTGCCTTTTCTGGACCATCCTGCGGTGCACCGGCATTACAGCGGCCCGCGACTGCTGGTGCACAACGAGACGTATTGGTCGTTGCGAACCGATTCCCCTCGGGATTGGCTGCAAGATCTGGCGGAGCAACTGGAGGCGGGCGGGTGGCGAATCGCTCGGTACGGCCTGGATCAGGTTCATTCCTCGCCGCATCTGCGCGCGGTGCACGAGAACGAGTGGGTACTCGAGGCATTCCAGCCGGGCGGCATGACTAGGCAATCGGAGCCTCGCGAAGCCGACTCCTTTCCGCGAATCGTACTTGGGTTCCAGCACCGCTTCCGCCGAGCGGACGTGGACGCCGCGGTAGAAAGCCTGATGACGGAGCCCTTGGACATCGCCCGATTGACCATGTTCACACGGTTGATGAGTCCTTCCCAACGGGACCGCTTCTACGCCGCGGTCGAGCGCAGTGACACGGCAGATCCAGCCCTTCTGGTCGATTTGGTGCGACATCATCAAAGGGACGGGGCTCCCGACCAGGCTCTGCAGGTCCTCCGCCGGGCCGTCGCGACGTATTGGGTCAGTGACCAGGTTTCCCGACGCGATCTGGAAAAGCTGGGACGCGAAATCACGGGCGACGACGGCTGGCAGATTTCGGAACCGGACGAGTTGGAACTACGATCGATGGGGTATCAGCAGCTCGAACCGGGCGAACCACGGGAATTCGAAAAGCGTCTGAACCAACCGGCCCTGTTGTATCGCGAGTCCGGTGGCCAACTGAATCGGCACGCGGTGGTGGTCGAACCCGCCGCGATACCCGAGGGCCTCTTCACGTTGGTCCTGCGCGGGCCCCAGCATGCCAGCCGCAGCACACCGCACCACCCCGCGCGGCCCTGGCAAAGCGTCACGTCCCTCGGATCCGAGGAGGGAACCTTGACCGTACGCGCCGAAGAACAGGAAGCCGGTACCGGCCAATTCCACATCCGGGTGGAATTCTCGCCGAGGCTCGCCGCCCCTCCGCTCGGACAGCAATTGAACGAAACGCCTTTGCCGCGGGGCGGAGGAGCGGTTGCGGTCCGAGGGTTCTTCGACCTCCCGCTGGCATTCTCCCAATTTTTCCCAGAAGCAACGGCGCCCATTTGGCGAACTCGGCGCCAGCCGATTCCGCCGACGAGCGGGCCAACCCCACCACCTGGCTGATATTCGCTGGTCCTTTGACACATCAGGTGATGACGACAGGGAATTCTTGGCAAATTCGTTCCATTCCCCAGACCGAAACTACTTCCAAAGGCTAGTGCCGCAAATCACAATTGATAGGCGACCAATTGAGCGTCCTCCACGCCTGTAGCCGCGTTGAAGAACGGGCGAGCCAGCACGGGAACGCCGGCCGACTGCCCAACCGCGTTTATTTCGTCCGACGCTCCGCCCGCGTAGAACCAAGTCGCCTGGACCCCCAGATCCACAAACTCGTCGAACCAGTAGCCCAGCGTCAACGCGGTACCCGAGCGGTCGGCTCGATCCAATCGCTCGTCGCCCAGCTCCTCGAAACGCAGCCGCACAGGGGCGGGCGTCGTGGAGGCATGAACCGCCGCCCGAGGCATGTCGCTGACACAGCAGACTTGGTCGGCGTTGCCATTGGCAGCCAGGATGGAGGAGCAGAGCACCAAACTCAAACCCATGGTAATTCTCGGGCAATCGCGGTGAAACATCGGCCAAATCCTGACGAGGAAGGGGACCGGTTTGTAGGAACGGCACAATTTGTATCGGTCAAACGGAC
>SLMF01000481.1 GCA_007133715.1 Planctomycetaceae bacterium | reverse complement strand
GTCATCATCGGTTGAATCGCGTCGCAGACGAGCACTTCGCCGGCGTGAAAGCTGCCCAGGTCTTCCGGGCCGCGGATCACCCGCACGCTGCCTGACGCCAGTCCGTGGGCTGCCGGTTGTCCCACCAATTGCCGTGGCGTCTCGCCGGACGCCCGTGGTGGCCGTGGTACGGGGTGTGGCAGGGCAACGGGCAGGAGCAAAGGTGCGTCGGCAGGTTCTCGAAGCGCCGCGCAGATCATCGGCACCGCGTCCGCGCGGACTTCCGCGTCCGGGTTCAATCTCTCTACGGCTTTCAAACGGGCGCCGGCGACTTGCAGGGCTCGCAGGAGCTGGCTTTCCACGCGGGCCAGCAGCAGGTTATCGTCGTCGCGAAGTTGCCAACTCAGTCGGGCCAGTCGGAGCACTTCCCGCGCCTCGTCATGTCGCGCTGCTCCCACGGCGTCGAGCAAACGCTGTTCGAGTTCCTGAGTTACGGGCCCCTCACCGCTTTCAACGCTCGCAGCCGGCGAGTTTGTGTGGGAGGCCAACTCCAGAATGTTTCGCAGCAGGGGCGCTGGGTTGTCGATCAGGCGCAGACCGCCAAAGGCCACATCCATGAACTGACGTAGCAGTGTCTGAAACGCTTCCAGGAACTGGCAGCCCCCGCCGAAAGCGGATAATTGACTCGCCCAGGCCTCCCACTCGAAGACGCTCGTAGCCGACGGTGCATGGACCGCTTCCTGGAGAGTTCGCTGCAGCTCCGACGACTCCTGCACCTGTTGCGCCAGGACTTGCAGTAATCGATTCCGTTGCGAGGCCAGCATGTCTTCCCCCCGCAGCAGGCCCACAAACTCGTAGGGATCCTGGGGATGCACGGCGTCGTTGAAGTACATCCCCAGGTAACGCACGCCGTGGGCAAAGGGGATGAATTCGTCCCAGTAGATCCTCTTCCAGCGTTCGAGAAGGGCCTGTCGGGATTGGATGCAGTCCGCCAATTCCGCCTCGTCGATGTCTTCCAATGACTCGGCAGCCAGGCGGTCGCCTAGCGCGCGGAGTTCGGGAATCAACTGCTCGGCCACGCGCTGGCAGAGTTGCTGGAGCCGTTGCTTGTCAGGCCGCAAGGTCAGATACCAGGGACGCTTGTCGTTCGGATCGTGCCGAGCGCTGGTGATCGGCCGAGCTTGCAGAACCGTCAGGCAGTCGGCGCGACCTGTCCACTCCACGTCAGGGCACCAGCCCAATTGGCTTTCCACCTGATCGAGCAGCAGCAACAGCGACTCCAAGTCCTGCGGCTGTAGCAGCGGCTCGTTCTGCGCGGGGCCCTCACGGCGACCCTGCCGAAACGTGACGACTTGACGCGCCGCGCGGTGAATCAGCCAGTGGTCCGGGTCCACGCTCCCGTCGACGAGACCGGAGCAGGCTCCGGGAACCGCTTCAATCACGGCGTGCTCGTTCTGGTCCGTCCGGGGATCACGGCCAAAAGCGACGCCGGATCGGTCTTCGGTTCGCATTTCCTGGATCAACACGGCCATCCGGCTCTGGAGCGGATTGAGGGCTAATTCCTGGCGGTACAGCAGAGCCGCATCCGACCACAAGGACGCCCAAACCAGGCGAACCGATTCCAAAACGGCTTCTTCGCCGACGACGAACAGAAACGACTCGTGCAGCCCCGCAAAGGACCGCTGGGCTGAGTCTTCTCCAGGAGCCGAGGAACGTACTGCCAAAGGCGTACCGCTTCCCAAGGTCCGGACCGTTCGGCAGATCGACTGGGCCACGGTGAGCGGCAATTTCGCCGCGGAAAACCGGTTGCGAATCCGCAAGGCGGCGTCCCAAAGTTCCTCCCAACGCAGTTCTTCAAACGGCTTCCGGCCGAGTTCCATCTGAATGACGCGCTGCAATTGCGTCTCCCGGAGGAACTGTTCGTAGGCCGCCACGGTGACGCAGAATCCGGGCGCGATCCGGAAGCCCGCTTGGTGCAGCCGTGCCAGTTGGGCCGCCTTGCCTCCGATTCGTTGGTCGTCGCACGTGGCAGCAGCGAGCGGGATCACCCACGGATCGGAGTCCATTGCCGAACCTCCTGAAAACGGGTGACGTGGAAGTACCGGATGATGTCCACGCGGAACAAGGCGGTCGTGGGGGACCTGACGAACAGCTCTAACTGGGGATGGCGACCGACAAGTAAGTTGGTCTCCTGCTCAAACTCGGCACCCGGCGAAACCTGCCTGGCTCGACCGGTGGCCGTGATGGCTTCGATTTGCATCATGTCTTCGCTCGAGCGCGAGCGGCTGTCGATGACCAGCGCGACGTGTTCACAGTCGCAGAGCAGGCGGTACTTGCGAGTGGTAATGGGCGTGGCAAAGACCGCCGACGCCAGATCATCCGTTACAGCCAGAGCCACCAGTGACCCATACGGTTGCCCTCCGCCTTGCGTGCAGAGCACCGCGTAGGGCTGCTCCTGCACCAGGTGCGCAACTTGGTCTCGCAAAGCATGGTCCTCGGTGGAATCGCTCCCAGACGACTTCCCCGGCGGTGCCGATTCGAGCAGAGGCTCATCTGTCATTTTCCGTAACCTTATCCAACTGCACGTTTTATCGCCGACTGATTGTGTACGGGATCGCTGGTGGCGCGTCAAGGCACCCGTCTTCTGTTGGTGACTGCCGTATTCGTCGTCCTGTGCGTAGGGGTCGAAGACGCTTGTCAGCAACACGTGCGCATGATCCCCCCAAACGATGGGGCAAATCGCGCCGCGGGCTGGTGGATTGCTTATTCCAGGGAATTCTGCCGGCTTCCATGACGCGTGCATCTTGCTTTGGGCGTTTTACTGTGAGCGGACAGCCTTGCCGCTTACAACGGATGGTTGAGCCACTAGAATGTAGGCGGCAGAGACAGGACAAATCGCTGAAAAAATGTGGGACATGAGGCCGAGATGCTGAGTTCAGTTGCGTATGTCATCGAGGTTTTCTTTGACGGCGGCTGCCCGCTGTGCCGACGCGAAATCAGTTTTCTGCGACGGTGGGACCGGCGGGGAAAGATCCGCTTTACGGACATCAGTTCGCCCGATTTCCAGGCCGCCGAGGTCGGTAAGACGGACGACGTTCTGATGGCCCAGATGCACGGGCGTCTGCCCGACGGAACGTGGTTGCAGGGAGTCGAGGTATTTCGCCGCCTGTACGCGGCGGTCGGATTCGGTCCGCTGGTCTTTCTCAGTCGCTTACCCCTGATCTCGCAGTTGCTGGATTGGGGCTACGCCGTGTTTGCCCGCAACCGCCTTCGCCTCACGGGCCGTTGTACGGCGAAGAGCTGCTCGGCAGAACCGGATTCGG
>SLMF01000468.1 GCA_007133715.1 Planctomycetaceae bacterium | reverse complement strand
TGGTATTCCTGAACGCCTGCCGTGCCGGTTCGGGCGGGCTGTCGATCACGGGATTGGGTGGTTGGGCCAACGTGCTGGTGGGCGATTGCGGTGTCGGTGCGGTGATCGCGCCGCTGTGGAGCGTAGACGATGCACTGGCCCGCGAATTCGCGCGTGTCTTCTACGACCAGTTGCGATCCCAGCCCGGCGGTACGGTCGGCCAGGCCGTGCGGCAAGCACGACGGCACGTGAGGGACGCTGCTCCTGACAACCCCACCTGGTTGGCGTACACCCTGTACGCGCATCCCAACGCCCGCGTCCGCTGGAGCAACGGCTGAACGCCAGCGCGCAAACGCATCGCAAACGGGCACGCGAACGGGGACACCCAGCCATCGAGACGATACGGAGATGAGGACACGCATCCCTTGATGTTACCACGGAAACCTTCGATTGGCCCATGTTCGCACCACCTGGCGTCGCGCCCTTTCAGGGCTGCGGTTGGAAATGGATCGTGAGCTCCCGGGACCGAGGATCGAAAAAACTGCACATGGAGTTGAATTTGCCCAGATCGATGGCTAGAATGGGGGCGTTGGAGCTGAGTTCAAAGTTCGTCGTCGAATCTCCATTGGCTTGGGGTTTTCGTTCCTGCCGCACGCCCCGTGCGTGACGCCCGTTGGAGAGGTGCGTTTTCTGAGGCATGGCAAAGAGGTATTCCATGACGTGTGCACGATAGGAGACTGACACCCAAGCAGCAAGCGGGGCAACTCGCGGAAGACACCCATTCGAGTACGAGTACCGCGATGCTGAGTACGAGTACGAACCCGTGAAAGGTGCGCGCACGGCGCAGAGAAGTCATACCGTAAGACGCTAACTTTGGAGGCAGGTACCCTCATGCGTTCCCGAATCTTGTGTCTCTTTGTTGCCGCCCTGGCCGTGCTGGTGCTGTCGGCGCGCGCGGGCGACTTGCCGCCGGAGGAAGCGTGCTGGCGGCCGCCGGTGGAAGTCAGCGACGAGGTGCTGCACATTTTGGAGCAGATCAACGCGGTCCACGCCTACCAGACGCCGGAGCTGCCGTTGCGGCGTGACTCCCGTTACGCGAACACGCCGCGAGAGCTGCAGCCGCACCGTCATGTCGAGCCCTTCTATCGGCATTTTTTGGAGCAGATGGAGTATCATGGCCCGCGGCGGACGGTACCCGAGCCGGAGCATGTGGACACGGTCAAGATCGGATTTTTGGGTCCGCTGGAGCCGACGGTTTCCGTCGCCACGGGCGGCGCCAGCCATGCGGAAAAGCTGGGCAATGCCATGCTGCGGGGCAGCCAGCTGGCGATCGAGCACGCCAACGAGCAGGGTGGCTACCTCCGCCGCCACGTGCCCTTCGAGCTGGTCGTCCGCAACGACAGCGGGTTGTGGGGTTCGTCGGGCGAGGAGATCATCGATCTGGCGTACAACGAGCAGGTGTGGGCCATCCTCGGCACGATCGACGGCGCCAACAGCCACATCGCCATTCGCGTGGGGCTGAAGATCGAGATCCCCATGATCAATTCGGGCAACACGGATCCAACGTTTATCGAGACCAACATCCCCTGGGTCTTCCGCACGATTGCCGACGATCGCAAGCAATCGTACCTGCTGGTCGACTACCTGTATCGCAAGCGAGACTTTCGCCGCGTGGGCATTCTTCGTGCCAGCAATCGTTACGGTCGGTTCGGGGTGGCGGAGTTGCGTGATGGCAGCCGTCGGCTGGGCCGTCCGATCATACTCGAGATGGCTTACGAGTTGGGAACGGACGACTGGTCGCTGCAGTTGGAGCGGCTGCAAGCGGCTCGGATCGATGCCCTGGTGCATTGGGGCGATGACGAGGACGGGGCGGGGATTTTGAATCAGATGCGGGAGCGGGGCATGCAGCAGCCGTTTTTCGCCTGCGATCGCAACGTCTCCGACGACTTTGTCCGCCTGGCGGGAGAGAATGCCCGGGGAGTCATTTGCGTCTACCCCTGGAACCCCCGCCGCCAGGATCCGGCACTGGACGCCTTTCGGGAACAGTACCGGGAGCGGTTTGGCGAGGACATCGATACGTACTCGGCGCATGCTTACGACAGCATGAACCAGTTGATCTGGGCGATCCAGGTGGCCGGTTTGAATCGGGCCAAGATCCGCGACGTGCTGGCGCACCGCCTGGAGCCTTGGGAGGGCGTCACGGGGCGGATCCGGTTCAGCGCCGTGCTGGATGACATCGGCGATGTGTACTTGGCCAAATTCGAAGACAGCCAGTGGAACTACTATTCCCGGGAGGACCTGGACCTGGTCCGCCGCGAAGATTAACGGGGCAGCGAGAAATGTTCGCTCGGCTGGTGCGCCTCTTCCATCAGGGCCTCCAGCCGGGCCACGATCTCCGGATGCTGCTCGGCCAGATTCGTCTGTTCGCCCGGATCGTCCGCCAGGTTATACAGTTCGAGGGGTTGGCCGGGGTTGCGGACCACGTTCAGCCGCACGCCTTTCCAGTCGCCGGCGCGGATCGCCTGTTTTCCGCCCTGTTCGTAAAACTCCCAGTACAGGTAGTCGTGCGCTGCCTGCTGTTCGGGCTGGCCCATCAAGGTTGGCACGTAGGAGATGCCGTCCATCGATTCGGGGGCGGGCAATCCGGCCAGTTCCAGGGCGGTCGGCGGGAAATCCCAGAAGGCGGACGGGTGCTGGGACACGGACCCTGCGGGGATCGTGCCCGGCCACCAAGCGAGGGTGGGCACGCGGATCCCGCCTTCATAGAGGTCACGCTTTCCACCCCGGAAGGGGTCGTTTGAGCCCAGCATGGAGTAGTGATAGCCGCCTTCGGAATAGGACCCGTTATCGGAGGAGAACAGCACCAGGGTGTTTTCGGCCAGGCCCAGTTCGGTCAGCTGATCCAACACAGCGCCGACCGAGTGATCGATGTAAGCGATCATGGCCGCGTAAGTCGCTTTGGGCTGGCTTTCCGCGCGGTAATGCCGGCCTTCGGGGTGTGGCACTTCGTCGTCGAACCGGTCCACATAACGGTCGCGGAATTCGTCCGGGGCGGCCAAGTCGGCGTGCGGCTGCTGCAGGGCGAAGTGCAAGAAGAACGGCTCCTCCGCCTCGGCACGCTGGGCCAGGTATTGCTTCACGTCTTCCAGGAACAGATCGCCCGCGTAATGAGCCCCTTCCTTGCCGTGATTGCCCTCGATCGTAATCTGTTCGCCATTGCGGTACAGATGGGTGGGGTAGTGGCGATGCGCGGCCCGGTGAGCCAGGAAACCGAAGAAATGGTCGAAGCCTTTGTCGTTGGGCAGTTCGGCATCGTCTGAGTTGCAG
>SLMF01000392.1 GCA_007133715.1 Planctomycetaceae bacterium | reverse complement strand
GATCATCACCTCCGCCACGATCGATGCGGATCGGTTCCGCGAGCATTTCCGTTCGCCGGTGACGGGCGAGCCGGCGCCGGTGATCGAAGTCTCGGGGCGCATGTATCCGGTCGAGCTGCGTTATCAGCCGCCGGAAGAGGAGGCGGGTGACGGCGAGCGGGAGTTGGAACAGGTAATTGCCCAGACGGTGGTCGAGTTGTGTGGCAGTGGTCCGGGCGACATTTTGGTGTTTTTACCGACCGAGCGAGACATTTTGGCGACGGCCAAGGTATTGCGGGGCCGTGCTTCCGGAGCGGCAGGGGGGGCGTTCGAGATCCTTCCCCTGTACGCCCGCTTGTCGGCGCGCGAGCAGAATCGGGTGTTCCAAACGGGGTCGAAGCGGCGGGTGGTGTTGGCCACGAACGTGGCCGAATCGTCGCTGACGGTGCCGAACATCCGTTTTGTGATCGACGCGGGCACGGCGCGCATCCGCCACTATTCGCCGCGTCGCAAGGTGCAGCGGCTGCCGATCCAAGCGATCTCGCAAGCGGCGGCGGACCAGCGTGCCGGACGCTGCGGGCGGGTGGGCCCAGGGATCTGTGTCCGGCTGTATTCTGAAGAAGACTATCTGGTGCGCGACCGCGAGACGCTCCCCGAGATCCGCCGCACGAATCTGGCGGCGGTGATCCTGCAGACGCGGGCGTTGCAGTTGGGCGAGCTGGAGGATTTCCCGTTTCTCGACCCGCCGCGTCCCGAGGCGGTGCGGGAGGGCTATCGGACCCTGTACGAACTGGGGGCCCTGGACCAGCGGCGGCGGTTGACGCCCCGCGGACGTCTGCTGGCTCGGCTGCCTGTCGATCCCCGCATCGGCCGGATGATCCTGGCGGCAGCCGACCTGGGCTGCCTGCACGAGGTGCTGGTGCTGGCCGCGGTGCTCGAGATCCAGGATCCGCGGGAACGGCCGCAGGATAAGCAGCAGGCGGCGGACGAGGCCCATGCCCAATTCGCCCACCCCGACTCCGATTTCCTCGCCCTGCTGAACCTCTGGACGTTCTACCACCAGCTGCGGAGCCAGTTGTCGCGAAATCAGCTGCGCAAAGCCTGCCGCCAGAATTTTCTGTCCTATAACCGGCTCCGCGAGTGGCTGGATGTGTATCGGCAATTGAAGCAATGGGCGGAGGAGGCGGGACTGCGGACGGCGGCCGCGGCGGGCGCGCTTGACGATCCGCAACGCTACACGGCGATCCATCAGGCACTGCTGTCCGGAATGCTGGCCAACGTGGCACAGCGGGGCGAGGGCCACGAATATGTGGGTGCGGGCGGCACCCGCTACCATCTCTGGCCCGGCTCGGGTGTGTTTGCCAGCAAACCGGCGTGGATCGTGGCTGCCGAATTGATCGAGACCTCGCGGACCTTCGCTCGCACCGCAGCCCGCGTGGAGCCCCGCTGGATCGAACCGCTGGCCGAGCACTTGGTCAAGCGGACCTACAGCGATCCGCACTGGAGTCGCCGGGCGGGCGCGGCGATGGCTTACGAACGGGTGACCCTGTTCGGCTTGACCCTGGTTTCCAGGCGGCGGGCGCCCTACGGTCCGATCGATCCGGCAGCCGCCCGCGAGTTGCTGATCCGGGAGGGTTTGTGCGACGGTCAGACCCGGCTTCGGGCCCGCTTTCTGGAACACAACCGGACGCTGCTCGAGGAATTGGACCGGTGGGCGACGCGTTCCCGCCGGAGCGAGCTGTTCGTCGGCCAGCAATGGCAATTCGATTTTTACGACCAGCGGCTGCCGGCCGAGGCGGTGGATGTGGCGTCGTTGGAACGCTGGCTGTGCTCGGCCCCGGCGGCGGCCAAGGCGGCGCTCGAAATGCAGCGCGAGCAACTGTGGGGGGCCAGCGAAGCGGGGGCGGCGGACGTCGCGTTCCCGGAACGCTTGGACTGCGGCCCCACCCGGCTGCCGCTGGAATACCGTTTCGAGCCCGGCGAGGAGCAGGACGGAGTCACCCTGGTCGTCCCACAAGCGGCCTTGAACCAGGTGGATGCCGGGCAGCTCGGCTGGCTCGTGCCGGGGTTGCTGGAAGAGAAGGTCCTGGCGCTGATCCGGTCACTGCCCAAATCGTTGCGGCGGAACTTGGTACCCGCCCCGGATACGGCTCGCCAAGTCGTGCGTCAGCTACGATTCGGCCAGGGGACCTTTCTGGCCACCGTGGCCCGCAGCCTGGGGCAGATCGGCGGCCAGACGGTTGCCCCCGCCGATTTTCAACTCGAAAAACTACCGCCTCACCTGCATATGAACGTGCGGGTGGTCGACGAACAGGGCAAAACCCTGTCCGCCAGCCGCGATTTGGAACAACTGCAGCACGAGCTGCAGGAGCAGGTGTCCGCGTCGTTCGCCCAGATTCAAGACCGCCGCTGGCATCGCGACGGGCTGGTTGCCTGGGAATGGGAGGAACTTCCGGCGCGGGTCACGTACCACCACGGGGGGCTGGAATTGTTGGGCTATCCGATGCTGGTGGATCGCGGTCCCGACGTCAGTCTGCGGCTGGCGGAAACCCCCGAGCAGGCAGCCAGCCAGACCCGGGGCGGGCTGCGGCGGCTGATCTCTTTGTCCGAAAGCAGGGAGTTGCGAGCCCAGGTAGCTTGGCTGCCCGGCCTGGAACAATGGAAGCTGCAGGCCAGCGGAGTGATCGGTGCCCGGGAATTGGAACAGCAGTTAGCGCTGCGGCTGGCGGACCGTGCCTTTCTGGACGGGCGCCCTCTGCCTCGCACGGCTGACGAGTTCCAGGAGATGTTGCAGCGGGGTCGGAAGCGGATCGCCGCCGCCGTCCAGGAAGTAACCCCCCGGATGAGTAAATTATGGGAGGCCTGCCACCAAGCCCGGCTGGCTCTGGAACAGCACATCCCCGCTCGCTGCCAATACGCGGTGGACGACATGCGAGACCAATTGGCCCAATTGACGCGTGCCGATTTCCTGGTCGAAACGCCGTGGCGCTGGTTGGAGCAGTATCCCCGTTATTTTCAGGCGATCTGCCAGCGGTTGGAGAAGCTGAAGGCCGGCGGCCAAACGCGGGATCGGCAGGGCTACGACACCCTGAGCCCTTTCCTGGGACACTGGCGTCAGAGGGAGGCGGAGCGGCCGGAGGGGCGGGACCACCACCCGGCCGCGGAGGAATTCCGCTGGATGCTGGAGGAGTTCCGTGTTTCGCTGTTCGCCCAGCAACTGGGCACAGCGATTTCCGTCTCGGCCCCCCGTCTGGAAAAACAATGGACTCGTGTCATCGCCACGACGCCGTAGAAGGGGCGGCAGGCCGACTGGCTTCCCACTCCCGG
>SLMF01000302.1 GCA_007133715.1 Planctomycetaceae bacterium | reverse complement strand
GGGATCGCCGCGTGGTCGTGATCACGGACGGCGAGAATTACCAGTTCAACCCGCCACCCGAATTCGCTCCGTCCGTCGAAGAGATCCAACAGGCGTATGCCGAGGAAGGGGTTCGCATCGAAATCCTGGGCTTCGACATCCCGCCCGACGAGCGAGTGCGGGCGGTCCGCGAGTTCCAGCAGCTGGCCGACGCCACCGGGGGCAGCTTCCACACCGCCAATCACGCCGCCGCCCTGGTGCGAGAACTCGAACGCCAACTGGCCACCACACCGTTCCGCGTCCTCCAAGGTGAGAACGTGCTGGCGGAAGCCGAATTGGGCAGCACGATCCGGCTGGACCCCGTACCCGAGGCGAACGTCGAGATCGGGACGGCGCGAGAAACAACCCGCTTGGAAGGAGGCGAACATTTGCGCTTGACCTTCCGCCGTGATCGGGAACGTATCGTCGCCTTGCCCTACGAAGAAGGGTCTCCTCATTTTGCTGAACTGGTTGACCCCCTAGCGGCGGAACCCACCGGCTACCATCTGGGAGCCCATCGCCCGCGCCGCGAGGGAGATACACTGCTCTTCCCCCTCTCGTTTCAAGCCCTGGACGGAAAATTCACTCCCCGTCCCGATCATGTGTGGGTCGAGATCGTGCCGCTCGGGCACGACCGTGCCGCCAGCCATGGGGAACGGTATGTGTTTTTCGACACCTTCTTTGAACCGGACCTGCCCGCTCCGGTCTGGTACTGCCGCTGCCCCGCCTGGCCCCGCGAGGCCACCCAGGCCGAAGTGCGTGCCTGGATCCTGCCAGAAATGCCGGAGAGTGGTGAACGGACGCCGCTGAAGGAGATCGCCGATCAATTGCCACGTGCCAGCGAGGGGTTTCCTGTCCCGCAGGCGGCCGGGGTCCACTATCAGGTCCGGACCATCCCTCCCCCCAGCCCGGATGATCCGCTCCGCATCCGGGTGGTGCAACGCCATCCCGCGGGCACGCCCTTGCACTCGCTGAAGTTGGATCTCATCCCTCGTCCCGTTCGATACCAGCGGCAGTTCGATTTTGGGCAGGGTGTCGTGCTGCATGATTTCTCGTACGGGTCGGATCCGCCGCCGCTGGAGACGATCCATTTGCACTGGCGAACTCGCGACGAACTGACCCGCGAGGCGTGGCAGCTGGAGCGTCCGCTGCGGTTGAACATTTTCCCGCGGGATGAGGTGCTGATGACACCCCGGTAGGTCATGCAGAAGCGGTTTGCCAGGGTTGTCGGCCCCCGGGGTCCCGCATGGGGTGGCGGTGCAAGAAAGAAAAAAACCTTCGGTCGATTGCGACGAGTGGAGTCGCTGCGAGAAGAGCGGGAGTCGAGCGTGCTACAGCACAAGCCGTTTGATGACTCTGGCCCACGCGGTAAAGTTGGTCCCTCTGCCGGAAAAGCGACCGAAGGTTCATTCTGTTCTATTATAGGCGGTTCGACGTGTTGTGTCTGCCGCGAATTTTATCGGCACAACGGCACCCGGGCTTGCACGGATTCGGCCGATTTTTCCCGACCCTCGACCCGTCGGTCCCGCCGACTACCGCCGCGCTCTCCCCACAACGGGCTCGCTCACAATCTCCGACTCGGCACTCCCTGCCTCCCGGCTCGTTTCACGGGTGGATTGGCCCACGCAGGAAGGGCAGTGTTCACAGCCGCCGGGAGTCGCACCATCCAAATGGCCCCCAGAACCACCACACGTACCCCGCAGGCAGCTCTTGCCAAAAAGAACCCCGATCGCCATGCCGATCAGAGCCAGACCGAAAGCGACCAACGCGGACAAAAAAAACTGCATCGTAAAAATCTCCCCCTCGTCCCACTCTCCGAACGAGCCGTGTCGCCGCGGGAATCGGCGCGCGTCCCGATGCCCTATTGTTGGCAAGTCCGACGAAAGATCCAAGGGTTCCCCTGGAAGCAGGGCCCGGCACGGGCGGACGGGCTCGCTTGCAACCGGGATTCGTGACTAGCTTTTCAGCTGCCCGCGTCTATAATCTCTCGAAAATCTGCCCACATTTCTTTGTCTACCTACCCCCAGGTGTTCATGGTGCCGTCCCCGCTTTCTCCGACATCCGGCTCGAACCGCAGAGACCTACGCCGCTGGGCGTTCAGCCTGCTTTGCAAAGCTTCGCTGTTGGTTCTTTTGGTTGGCTGCAGTCATGAGGAATCGATCCAGCGGTACAAGGCCCCTCGTTTGGCTGATCGTGAGGAATCCGAGGGGGAATTGGCGCGGCGTCCCGCGGCTCCGACTCCCAGTCCGCCCATGCCCAGTCCGCCGACGCCTTCCGCTCCGCCGGAAGCGGTCGACGGGCCGCGACGCACGCTGGGCGCGATTGTTCCTCTGGAGGGTCAAGCGTGGTTCTTCCGAGTTACCGCGAACCACGAGAGATTGGCTGCGAAGCGCGACACTTGGGGACAGTTTATCGCGTCGATCCGGTTTGACGGCGACCAGCCGCAATGGCAGCTGCCCGAGGGCTGGCAGCAGCAGCCGGGCTCGGGTATGCGTTTCGCCACGATTCTGATGGACGCGGAGGATCCGTCGCTCGAGTTGAGTGTGATTCCGTTACCGATGCCGGTCGATGGGGATGTGGGCGCGTACGTATTGGCCAATGTCAATCGCTGGCGGGGTCAGTTGTCGCTGCCGCCGCTTGACGCCGAGCAATTAGCCCGGGAAGCGGAGACAGTGGCTTTGCCGGGCAGCGAAATCACGCTGGTCGACTTTGGCGAATCGCCCTGAGCATATCAGTCGGAACTCAACGGAGAATGCGGATGGCACTCGAGATGGAATCCCTTGATCAGACGGAGCATTTCGGCGTGAACGAGGATTCGCCTGGAGGGCGTGGGGCGCGGGGCAGGTCTTCTCGGGGCCTGGCCCTCAATCTGTTTTTCGCCCTGGCCTCGTTGAAGTTGTCGGTCGCCCTGTTTGCCTTGGCCATCTTCATCATCTTGGTCGGTACTTTGGCCCAGGTCCACCAGGACATGTGGGAAGTCATGTCGGTGTACTTTCGGTCTTGGGTTACCCGGGTGGATGTGACCGTCTTTTTCCCGGCGACCTGGTTTCCGGGCCTCCACGAACGGCCTTTCAGCATGAACGTGCTGGTGGCGGTGGCTGCGGTGGTTGTCGCCGGTTTGGGATCGATTCCCTGTTTTGTCCGCAATCGCCGCCATCCGATGTGGCTGCTAGGCGCCTATGGGATCCTGCTGCTGGGTGTGGCCACGGCGGCGCAGGCTCTGGTGCGGGGCGATTTCTTCTTCTTTGGCGGGGCGGCCATCGGGACCGTGCTGGCCCTGAACTTGCTCG
>SLMF01000120.1 GCA_007133715.1 Planctomycetaceae bacterium | reverse complement strand
GGTATCGGCAGGAGGGCACGGGCGCCGTGCGATACTTGGCCGCGGACGAGCTGGCGGAGCAGACGGACGCTGATGACTGGCGAGCGGCGGGCGATCTGCCCACGGCGGCCGGATTGCGAGGGCCGCAGGTCGTGGAAACAGGTCTGGCGGCCCGACAGGCCGCGAATCTGGCCGAAGTCCAGGCCGCCTTTCAGATAGCGGAAGGACTGCCCGCCGTGCGGCCGAATTGGGCCCATCGGCTGATCGAGTTCCTGGCGTCCCCGCGGGTGGCAGGGACGCTGCTGTTCATCGGCTGGTTCGCGTTGATGTTCGAATTCATGTCCCCCGGGTTGGGGTTTCCGGGATTCCTGTCCGCCGTGTGTTTCCTGCTCTTCTTCTGGTCCTCCGTGCTGCATGGCACGGCCGGATGGCTGGAAATCCTGTTGTTCGTAGCAGGGATCGTCTTCGTCGCGCTCGAGGTATTCGTGTTGCCCGGGCTGGGGGCATTCGGAATCGGAGGGGCCGCAATGATCGTGGCCTCGATCATATTGGCCAGCCAGACCTTTGTGATCCCTCGCAACCCGTACGAATGGAGTCAGGTACCCAATTCGCTGCTGGTGCTGTCCGCGGCCGGTGCCGGCATGATCCTGTCGTTACTCTGCATGCCCCGCCTGCTGACCCAGGCGCCCTTGTTCCGCCGGATCGCTTTGAAATCGCCGGATGCCGCCGAAATGGAGGCCATTCGATATCAAGAGTCCCTGGTCCATTGGGACTATCTGGTTGGAAAGCGGGGGGTGACGGTCACGCCGCTCACGCCGTCGGGCAAAGCCCAGTTTGGCGACGAATTGGTCGATGTGATCAGCGACGGCGAGCTGGTGCCGGCGGGAGCCGACATCAGGGTGGCCGAGGTACGAGGCAACGAGGTGGTGGTGCGAACATTGACGTGAGGCCGTACGATGCTGGATGCCCTGTTTTGGTCGATTATTCTTCTGGTCGTGGGACTCGGGCTGATCGCGATGGAGTTGTTTATTCCCTCGGGAGGAGTGCTCAGCGCACTCGCCGGGGTTGCGGTCATCGGGTCCGTGATGGTGGCTTTTTCCGGGGGCGTCGCGTCCGGCTTGATTGTGTTGGCGGGGACGCTGGTCCTGCTGCCGTTGATTCTGGCGGCCGCGGTACGCTGGTGGCCCTACACGCCACTGGGGCGTTTGATGGTGTTGCACACGCCCCAGCCCCTGCCGGACGGTGCGGCCGATACGCCCGAGCATCAGGAATTGCAGGCCTTGGTCGGCCACCAGGGGGTGGCCAAAACGAAACTGCTGCCCAGCGGGGCGGTGCGGATCGAAGGACGTACCTACGACGCACTCAGCGAAGGCACCGCGATTGACCAAGGTCAACCGGTGCGGGTGAAAGCTGTACGGGCCAACCGGATCGTGGTGGCGGCCGTCCGGCCCAGTACCCCGGCACCCCCCGACGTCACCGACGACCCGCTGGACCAATCGGCGGAAGACCTGGGCCTGGAAAGCCTGCAGGATCCCCCGCTGTGAACCACCTTGCCAAGAAACTTTGCCGATTGGGTCGAGAAAACGATTGCAGACCGTCGACCCAGCGAGTAAAACATCCAGAAGCGAGGGCCAGCGGTGGCTCTCGGCCCCGTACGACCGTCGACTATTTCGCTATCCATGTGAGAGGGGTTTTCCATGTACGTGCTGGCCCAAGATCCCGATCCCAGGACGATGATCATTATCGGTATCACCGTCGTCATCCTGGTGATCCTCATGGTCATTGTCAGTGTGTTGGCCCGCTATTTCCGGCTCTGGATCCAGTCGGTCCTGACCAACGCGGGTATTTCGATCTGGGACCTGCTGGGCATGACGTTCCGCAAGGTCAATCCGGCGGTGATTGTGCGGAGCAAGATCATGGCCGTCCAAGCCGGTTTGGGCGAGGATAGCGGGGTGACCAGCAAGGCATTGGAATCGCACTATCTGGCCGGGGGGAACGTACCCCAAGTGATCCGCGCCCTGATCGCGGCCCAGAAAGCGAAGACCATCCAATTGTCCTTCCGCGAGGCCACGGCCATCGACTTGGCCGGACGCGATGTCCTGGAGGCCGTCCAGACCAGTGTCTATCCGAAAGTGATCGATTGTCCGGCTCGCGGCTCGAAAAAGATCACGCTGGACGCGGTTGCCAAGGATGGAATCCAGTTGAAGGTCAAGGCGCGGGTGACGGTGCGGGCGAATTTACAGCAGTTGATCGGCGGGGCGACCGAAGAAACGATTACCGCTCGGGTGGGGGAAGGTATCGTCAGTGCGATCGGCTCGGCCCAGTCGCATGCCGAGGTGCTGGAGAACCCGGATTTGATCTCGAAAGCCGTACTGGCCCGCAAACTGGACTCGCAAACCGCCTTCAAGATCGTCTCGATCGATATCGCGGACATCGACGTGGGCGAGAACATCGGCGCACGCCTGCAGGCGGACCAAGCCGAAGCCGACACGCACGTGGCCCGGGCCCGGGCCGAAGGCCGCCGGGCCATGGCCGTGGCGCACGAACAGGAAATGCAGGCCGGGATCGAAGAGAGTCGGGCGGAATTGGTCAATGCGGAGGCGGAGGTTCCCAAAGCGATCGCCGAGGCCTTTCAAACCGGCAAACTGGGCGTGGTCGATTACTATAAGTTGCGGAATATCCAGGCGGACACCAGCATGCGCGACGCCATCGCGCAGGGCAGCACAGCGAGCCGATCATGAACATGTTGAAAGAATTGGAAAAACTGCTCGGCGAGATCGCCGAGCAGCAAGCGGGTGCCCGCCCGCGTCAGGCCGCTCGTCCGATCGAGCCGGAAATCGCCGAGGCGCAGGTGGTGGATGCGGAGATTGTCCAGGACGCGCCCCGCCAACGCCCCCGCCGACGGACGGAAGACCAAGCGGCCAGCCGCACCCCGCGGCGGCGGAGCCCGAAACCGGCCAGAGAGCCCGCCACCCCGCAGGTGCCCGAGCCGCCGGCGGCCCCGGAAAATATCGCTCCCAGTTTCAGCCACGATGATTTCGACCAGCAGCTGAAACAACGCGATGCCCGGGAGGACAGCCAGCAAGAAACTGCCCCGCCCGGTCTGAACGCCGCCGAAATCGCCCAACTGTTCAACGAGGTCGGCAACGTCCGCCGAGCGATCATCATGAGCGAGATCCTCAATCGTCCCACCCACCGCTGGTAGACGGCAAACGCTACCTGGCCTGAGTCCTTCTGGACAACAACCCGACCGGACCAGCGACCCGTCCGCCCCGTTCTTCTGGCGGAGATCGGGAATCGGCGCCCCCAGCGGCTTGTCGAACCGCACCGG
>SLMF01000536.1 GCA_007133715.1 Planctomycetaceae bacterium | reverse complement strand
ATCCGCAGTGAGGGATTCGTGATAAAGGGGACATTCTTGTCGATGGCAACCCGCAAGTAAGGCGGGAACGCACCCGACTTTTCCGAGGGTTTTTTACGCTCCCAGCTAGAGAAAAACGTGATCCCTCCCCCGGGCAAGCCGGGGGCATCCAAGAGAATCGAGTTATGTAACGTCAATTGTGATCTGCGGCACTAGCGTAAGATCATTACCTTGCGAAACGGAAGAATCTCGATGCGAACCTCCGACGCGTCGATCCGCTGGACCTGCAGCGTTACGCTGCTCAGCCCGCCCGCCGGATCCTCGACCGTCAACTCGCTCGCTTCATGCAAGACATACAAGGAACCTTCCAGCTCGACCAGAATGGCGGGCGGAGCGGACGGCCCGACAATCCGGCCCTTGAGCACCGGGCGCGGGATCGTCAATCCGGCCGCGCCCCCCGCACGACCCGGTTGACCCAGCCGTAACGGGGCTACCAGATCCCGCAACTCCTCACCCGGCTCCGTCGGGTCGCGACGCGGCGACGGACGCTCCTCATCCGTAACCCGCTGCGGACGCTCCTCATCCGCAACAACCGGCGGGAGCGACGGCAGGCCTGGTAGCTCATCCACCTCGTCCTCCCAAACAGCCGCTTCGATCGGCGGCGATACCATCCGAATCAGAACGCCCGAATCGCTCCCGACAACCGAACTCGACACGATCCAACAGAAGACCCCTAACAGGGCTCGTAACCCGATTCTTGCCATCCGTATATCACCCGGCAGCTGCAAACAGCGCCATGAAAAAGGCAATGTAAATGAACCCCACAATCCCCCCCACCACAATGATGATCGCCGGTTCGACCAATGCGGCCAGCCGAGCGATCGCACGTTGCAGTTCGTCCTCGTAAAAACGAGCGACCTCTTCCAGCACCTCGTCTAACGTTCCCGCCGATTCACCCACCGCGACCATGCCCGACAACATGGGCATGAACGCCTGCTGACCCGCGAGCGGTGCCGCCAACGAACCGCCCTGAATCACGGCATCCCGGGCCCCCGAAACCCGGCTGGCCAAATAGCGGTTCCCCATCAGACGCTCGACCGTCCGCAGACTCTCCAACAGCGTCACCCCGCTCCGCAATAACGTCGATAAACCGCGGGCGACCAACACCGTCCCCGCCAGCCGACTCAACGCCCCCAGGATCGGTACTCGCACCCAATAACGGTCCATCCAGAACCGGCTGGGCGGCCAATGTCGCAAACCGACAAACAGACCGCCCAATAACAGGCCCAACACCAACCCCTGCAGGAACCAGGCGTGAATGAAATCCGTCGCGTCGACCAGAAACTGCGTCAACGGCGGTAACCGCCGCCCCATCGCGCCCAAAAACTGCTGCAGCTTCGGAATCACGCTGAATACCATGAAACCCGTCACCCCCAACGCCGCAACAAAGACAATCGACGGGTAGGTCAAGGCACCCAACAACTGGGCACGCAGACGCCGCCGCTGCTCCAAACCGCTGGCCGCACGGACCAAAACGGACTCCAGCTGGCCCGTCTGCTCGCCCACCCGGACCAATTGGACCACCAGGGCGGTGAACGAGGGATGTCGTGCCATGGCCTCGGCCAGGCCCGAGCCCTCCTGGATCTGCCGAGAAACGTCGCTCCACACGCGACGAACCGACCGCCGCGGCGATTGCTCTACCAGAGTCTGCAACGCGTTCAGCAACGTCAAACCACTCCGCAGCATCACGGCCAACTGACGTAAACTCACCTCGATGTCACTCGAACTGACCGGTAACCGGAATCCGCCGCCCTCCACACGATCCGCACTGCGAATCGCTTGGGCTCGGATCTGCAAGACCACCCAGCCCCGATTGCGCAAGTCGGCTGCCGCCGCCTGCGGGGTGGGCGCGTCCACCGAACCCCGGAGGGGGCGGCCAGCGCGATCTCGAGCTGAATAGGTGAAGGTTGCCATATCGAGCCCTGAAAACAGTGTCCCAAACTTGTTTATCGGAAACACCGCCCATAATCGTTAAATTTTTCCCAGTCGATACAAAATCTCTCCGCCCGGCTCTGTTCGAGTTCGAGCGTTTATTCCGCCAAGCGGCGAATCACCGCCTCCAAACCCTCCGTGACCCGCGCCATGCGGTCGTAATCCAGCCTCTCTGGAGTATCACGCGATGTATGATAGTGGGGGTCGCGGAACGGGAGCGTATCGGTAACCAGAAAAGCGGGATATCCATGTACCCAGAAGGACCAATGATCGGACCAGCCGACGCCGGGCAACCAGGCGGGCAGCGCGGCTCCTTCCGACGGGACCGTGGCCTGTTCACGAAACGCCGCCAGGGCTCGCCGCAAGAGCCGGGCGTCACGAAAACGGGTGATGAGGCCGATGAAATTGCCCGCCCGCGGATATCGCAGCTGCAGTCCCGGTACCGGATACTGCTGACTGCCGGGCTGGTCGCTGAATTTGCCCAGCCCGTCCAGCGCGATCATGGCGATGATCGGTTCGCCCCGCCGCCGACTCTCGCGAGCGTAGGCGTGACTGCCCATGTCGCGGGTCTGATAAAAGGGCGGCTCCTCGTTGGCAAAGGCGACAAATCGCACGGTGCGCGGTTGCGGACGCTCGGCGAACCGAGCGGCCAACGCCAGCAGCACCGCAACTCCCGAGCCGTTGTCGTTGGCGCCCGGCGAACCGGGGACGGTGTCGTAATGGGCGCCGACAATCACGATCTCTTCCGGACGCACACGGCCCGGCAACTCGGCCACCAGATTATCGGCCGTGTGTCCCGCATAACGCGGGATGCTGTCCCCGCTCAGCTCGTAACGCTGCCGCTGGGGGACATAGCCTGCCGCACGCAGGCGGGCTTCGATCCAGTCCGCGGCTTCGTCCAACGAGCCCGGACAGTGCAGGTTCCGCTCGCCAATCCCTTCCGACAACGCCCGCACGTCCGACTCCAAATCCGACGCCAGCAAGCGAAGTTCCGCAGTGGCCTCGGGCAACGGGGCTCGGGCACTCGATCCGGGCATGGCCAGCATCCACACGGCGTTCAGCAACAGCAGCAGGAGGACGCCGATTCGCACCTGCCACCTAAAATGACGGGACAACTTCGGCATAAATTCGGGCCCCTCGTGGCCAGCAGTCGCACGCGACGCAGGCGGGTTCTCGGACCCGATCGGGCCGGAGTCCCAACCTGCGAAGCGGCGGGCGGATTACGTGCATCTCAACCCGCCGCACCTACCGCGGTGCATAGGTCGCGCGCGCACGCTCCTCATCAAAGCCGTCCGGCCGGGGGTAGTCCTGGTTCTCCAACAGTTCCTCGAACGTCGGCGTCT
>SLMF01000502.1 GCA_007133715.1 Planctomycetaceae bacterium | reverse complement strand
GATACAGGCCCTAAGTTGTTGCCTATGCACGTTTTAGGCGAGAAAGGGCGGGAAGAGGCGGGAAGAGGCGCCGGGGGGATTCGAACCCCCGATGGCGGATTTGCAATCCGCTGCCTTAGCCGCTTGGCGACGGCGCCTTAGATGTCTCAACTGTAGCCGATCAGGCGGTTGTGGTCAAGTGGGCAGGAGATTCCTGTTTCGTGCGGTAATCGAATACCTCGTAACGCTGGGTCTTTGAAAGAGACGGTCACGCCGTTTGACGGCGTTCGGGCGTGAGCGCAGCGGTTGGGGTGGCATTCGAGTTCTCAAGAGCCTCGGTCCTGAATTGGGCGGGGAGCCCGCTGTGACTTGACAGGGTGGCTGGGACTCGGATACTGCAAGATGCTATGTGTGCTGCCTGTTTGCAGTCCCCGCCTTGCTTCCCCTTCCCCCCCTCCGATGCAGGAAGACTGATGTCTAATTGGAAATCGTTGGTTTTGGTGTTGCCATTGCTCGTGGTCCGGGCCGGTTGGTCTGAGGAGTTAGGGGACGCGGTGGTCGGGGAGCGGCCTTACGAGATGGAGTGGGCCGGTCGGACCGAGGACACCTATCCGCCGCTGGTCGACTTTGAAGACCTGGATGGCTGGACGGTGGATGCACGGCAATCGGAGGCACGTTTTTCCCGTTCGCGGCGTCAGCAGTTGTGGGGGGACTACGTTGGCGAACTGGAGT
The DNA here is from genome assembly GCA_007133715.1 of Planctomycetaceae bacterium. GTDB lineage: Bacteria > Planctomycetota > Planctomycetia > Pirellulales > Pirellulaceae > SLMF01. The sequence continues at coordinate 2,604 of SLMF01000502.1, read as the reverse complement.
ATCGCGGTACGGGCGCGGCACCGGTGATCTATTTGCGGCCGCCGCAGCCGATCGCGTTGCCTCGGGGCGCCAATTCGGCTCGGATGTGGGTCTATGGTAACAATTGGGCTTGGATTCCCGATCCGGGTACGCCGGCGGTCGACATCTCCTTGCTATTGGGTGGCGAGGACGTGGCTCCGATCCGAGTGCCGCTGGGCATTGTGAATTGGAAGGAATGGTCCTTGATGCATTACCGGCTGCAGCCGGCGGATTTGGAGGCCTTGGGCGAGGAGCCGGTGTTGCGAGCGATCGAGATTCGCGGCGGGCGTAACGACGAGTTTCGGCAGCTGTATTTCGACAACTTGGCGGTGGTGCGAGAGGTGCGGGAGCCGTTGAAGTTTGAACCGCGGCCGCGGCGGAATTTGACGTTATTTCCGTACCAATCGTCGGGCACGAACACGGGTCCGGGGCAATTGCCCTTTCCCACGCGAGAGGAGACGATCCTGCCGGACCATTTGGCTGGGCAGTACGAAACGAGTTTGGAGCAGGAGGGGGACACGTTTCGATTCCGATACCGGGGCGCGGATGGCGAGTTGGTGTACGAGTATCGTCCGGCGACGGGTACGTTGAGCGACGTGGTTGCCCGCTGGGAGGGTCGGGGCGAATCGTTTCGGCCGTTGGCCGGGGGGGGGATCGCGTTGTGGGTCGATGGAGAGCAGCAGTCGATGCTGCCGCGGCGGGCTCGGTTGATCAGCGGTCGGCGGTTGGAGGGCGACGTGCTGACGTTCACGTGGCGGTGCAGTGTGGAAGGTCAGACGGTCGATGTCACGTACCGGCTGCGGTTGTGGCGGAAATCGTTGGTGATCGATGTCATGGCCCGGGGCGGTCGCGTGGGCGAGGTGCGTTTCGGCCGGGCGGTGGGTGCGGCCAACCCGCGTTTGGTGACCGTGCCTTATCTGACGGGCGGTATCGAGCGTCCTGCCGTGCTGGTGATGGGCGAACCGGAGGAACCGCTGTTCGCGATGGGGATTGTGGATCATTACCGGTCGAATGCTTCGGAGTTATGGGCCAAGAACGAACTCACGGAGGAGGGTGTCTGGTACAACGGAGGTTCGCGTTACCGTCCGTTGACGAGTGGACGTCGGAATGATTGTTTCGAGCGTTTGTTTCTGACCGTATCACCTCGTCTGGAGGAGGTATTGCCGAACGTGCCGAACCCTCCGTCGCGTTGGCGGCAGGTGGCGGGCAGTCGTTTGTGGCGATCGCACGGAGCTTCGGATCGTCAGCGAGACCTGGCCTTGTGGGAGCGTATTGCCCGCCACGGGATGACGCACGTGATCGTGAACGACCACGAGACGGGTTGGCGTGACGGGGGGGAGAGTTTCACGTTCCGTCTGCGCGCTGCGCCGGGCAAGGGGGGTGACGAGGGCCAAGCCGAATACGCGCGTCGGATGCAGGAGTTGGGGTTCCGTTATGGTCTGTATAACAACTACACCGATCTGGCGCCGGTCAATGCTTTTTGGGACGAGGATCGGATCACGCGTTTGCCTGATGGCCAATGGCGTCGGGCGTGGCCGCGGTGTTACAACCCCAAACCGGCTCGGGCCGTCGAGTTAGCGACCCGTCTGGCGCCGGTGATTCAGAAGAAGTTTCAGCTGGACACGGCCTACTGCGACGTGCACACGGCCGTCCAACCGTGGGACTATGTGGACTACGACGCCCGGGTGCCGGGTGCCGGGACGTTTGCCGCGACGTTTTATGCTTACGGAGAAATCCTCTTGAATCAGAAGGAGGTATTCCGCGGTCCGGTGTTCAGCGAGGGCAACAACCATTGGTACTATTGCGGTTTGGCGGACGGCAACTACGGTCAGGACCAACTGGCTCGACTTTCCGAGCGTCCCTGGTTGGTGGATTTCAATTTACGGAAGCTGCACCCGTTGTCGACGAACATTGGGATGGGCAATTGGGACATGTTTTTTGGGCGGGGAGCCGGTTTGGGGGAGACGTTAGCGGAGCGGCGGGGCCGATTGGATCGTTTTTTGGCGGCGACGCTGGCTTTTGGCCACAGCGGTTTTTTGGTTTTGGAGGGGGGTATCGAGAGTGCCGTGTCCAGCTACTTTTCGCTGCAGCAGGTTCAGGCCCGATATGCCGGGGCAGCGGTCGAGGAGATCCGTTACGCGGACGCCGCGGGCCAGTTGTGGGAGACCAGCGATGCGGTGGCTCGGGGGATTTACGAGCGATCGCAGCTTGCCGTGTGTTATGACAACGGCCTGCGGTTATTGGTAAACGGCCATCCGGGTTTGGTATGGCGAACGGAGGCGGGGGAACTTCCGCCCAACGGATGGCATGTCCGCGACGAGGGTTCCGGGGGTGATTTGGTGGCCTGGAGCGCGTTGGTGGACGGGCATCGGGCGGACTATGTGGATTCGCCCGCCTATCTTTATGCGGATGGCCGTGGTCGGCGGGTGCGGTTTGAGAACGCGATGAGCGACGGTCAGCTGATTGCCCACCGTCGCCGGGACGGGGTGTTGGAGGTAATACCGGTGGGGGGTGGGACGACGTGGGCGATCGGGCTCGAGGGCCGCACGGCGGAGGTCGAGGCGTGGGACGAATCGGGTCGGTCTT
>SLMF01000314.1 GCA_007133715.1 Planctomycetaceae bacterium | reverse complement strand
CGGTGGAGTCGTCATCACGACCACATGTCCAGCGTTTCGGCCCTCGTATCGGCGGAAGGGCGTTTATTCGGGATTTTCGATGAAGGCTCGTATCTTTCCCCCCAGCTGCCGGCGGATTGGACGCGTTGTGGTTGGAACAGCCGCGGGATGCGCGGCAGGTGCGTCGGCAGGGCGAAGGGCGTTCGGGCGATTTCCTCTGGTCGCGGGAGACGCCGATGCTGGTGCGGGCGATGGCCTTGGCGGGCGACCGCCTGCTGATTGCCGGCCCGCCGGATTTGCTGGACGAAGTTTCCGCTTTCGCCGCTTATGGCAGCCCGGACACCGAGACGCAATTGGCGCGTCAAGATCGGGCTTGGCGGGGTGAGAAAGGTGCCCTGTTCCATGTGGTGGATACCGAGACGGGGGCGACGGTGGCCGAATACACGCTGGACAATCCGCCCGTATTTGACGGTTTGATCGTAGCGGACGGTCGCGTATTTTTGACAACACTCGACGGCCGGGTACAGGCCTTTGCCGCACCTCGGGGGCCCTGACACTGCCTACCGCCTCTTCGGCTCCGCGACTTGAGAAGAATCGGCGAGAATTTTGCGGCAGGGGGTGGCGAACCGGCATAATCGTTACGACCGCCGCATGCTGGATCGATGCGGAATGGGGTGCCGATTTCAACGACTTTCGTGAACAGAACGGACGGCCGTTTCGCGATATAGGGGATATCGGGCGCAAGCGGCCAACGTTCGCCTTGTTCCCGATCGTTTGGGCCGGTCGGACTGTGGGAGAAAGACCGGTACCAACCGAGTCAAGGGGCCGGGTGCGGAATAATCGGTTCATTGTCGGGTGCCAGCGACGGGGTGTTGCTTCCCCGTGATCCACTGGGTGATCAGCAGGCAAACAACTCGCGGCGAACCGTTGATTCCGGCTCGGCCCCCTTTTTTTTACCCAGGGGACGGGAAGATAACGGAAATGACCGCGATCCACGACATCCCCGAGGTGCGTGGCCTGGACGCGCGCAACGGCTTGATCCGGTTACCGGACCAACAGGACGTGCCGCTCACTCCACGCGTGCGCCAGATCATCGACACCGCCGAATTCCGCCGCTTGGCCCACATCAGCCAGCTGGGCTTGGTGTCCCTGGTCTATCCGGCAGCCCATCATTCGCGTTTCGAGCATTGTCTGGGCGCCTACCGCATGACGCTGCGATACCTGCAGCACTTGGCTCACGATCCCCGCTTCACGGCCAAGATCCGCACCCACGATGCGGAAGTCCTGATCGCCGCAGCCCTGTTGCACGATCTGGGCCACTGGCCCTTTTGCCATCCGATCGAGGATCTGGACCTGCCCGGCGTGCCCGCACACGAACTGTTCGCCAACAGCCTGATCCTCGAGGGCGAAATCGCGGACACCCTGCGGGAGGAATGGGAAATCAACCCGAGAGAAGTGGTCTCGCTGCTGTCCGAAGAACCGCGGGACGCACGCAGCGGTATCTTGCACAGCATCCTCTCGGGCCCCATCGATGTCGACAAAATGGACTACTTGGTTCGGGACAGTCTTCATGCGGGTGTCCCCTACGGCCGCAATTTTGACCAGCAGCGGCTGATCGGCAGCCTCTGCCTGAACGCCGCCGATGACGGCTTGGCCATCAGCGACAAAGGCCGTACGGCGGCGGAAATGATGGTCTTCGCCCGCTATGTGATGTTCAGCGAGGTATATTGGCACCATGCGGTACGGGCCGCCACGGCCATGTTGCAACGGGCCTTCTTCCTGCTGCACGACCACCTTCCGCTATCGCGTCTGTTTCGCCGAACGGAATCGCGGATGATCGCCGAACTACGCCGCTCGGCTGGGGAAGGTCCGGCGGCCGAACTCCTGGACGGGCTGTTCGGGCGCCAGCGGCGGTTGTACAAGCGTTTGGCACAATTCAGTTTTTTCGAGCAGCAGGAGCTGTATCAGGCCCTGGCTCGACGCCCCTTCCCGTGGCTGGTCCGCTGTAGCGAGGTGTTTGCCGAACAGGTGAGTCACGAGTTAGGTCGGCGGGTGGCGCCGACCGAGATTCTGTTCGACGCACCGCCGGTCAAGCTGGAAGTGCAATTCCAGGTGGATATCTTCTTCCGCAAAGAGGGCCTGTATCGGCCCCTGGGCGAAGTCTCGCCCGTCGTGCAGACCTTAGCCCGCAAACAGTTCGACGACTACGTCAAACGGGTCCGCATCTTTGTGCATCCCCAGCTGGCCGAGGAGATCCGCCAAGTCGATGTGGACCGGGTGCTCCGCAGTACCCTGGAAGAAATGCACCGGCTGTGAGCTGTGGGGTCGGACCGGGCGTTCACGGCACGGGGGCCAAATACAACGTGCCGTCGCTGCCGCCCAATAGCAGCAAGGGACGCGAGGGCGTGGGAAACAGCACGGGGCCGGTTGCCAGCGGTTCGCCGATTTTCTGGCGAGCCAATTCGTGTCCCTCCTCGGAAGAGACTCGCCACACGGTCCCGTTGGCCGCCGCCATCAGCAGGTCGCCATTGTGGACCAGCGGCCGGCTGATCGGCACCCCGTCAGGTAGCTCTCCGGTCCACCGAAGTTGCTGGCCCGCTGCCAAGCACATCAGTTGGGCATCGTCGGTAGCGACCAGGACCGCGTCCCCCACGGGATAAGGGCCCCAGACCACGCGGCCCTCCAGAGGCCAACGTTCCCCCGCGGCCAAGTCTTCTGCGGCCAAGGCCAGGATCGTATCCGCCGTGGGCTCCCGCACGATCGCGTACACCGTATCGCCCGTAGCCGCCAAAACGCCCGCGATCGGACCCTGACGATCGGTTTGCGCAACCGCCTCCAGATGCGGTTCCGGTGCATCCTGAACTCCCACACGATAGAACTGCCCGGTCTGGTCCGCGATCACAAAATCATCGCCCACCACCGCCGGCTGACGCCAGACGGTTCGCGCATCACTCGACACCGGAGCCTGGAACGGCAGGGTCACCGGCTCCCCGGAAGTCGGGTGGACCAGCGCCACTTGCCCATTATCCAGCGGGACCAGCAACCCCTGACGGTAAAACACCGGAGGCGACGTCACCTTCGCATCTCCGGCAACGCGAAGGGGCCGCAGACTCAAACGGGCTTCGGCCGTCGCCGCTCGTGGCCGATAGAGTACGACCCGGCCCGGGTCGGCATCACTGGCCAACGCCCATTGGCCCTCGTCCAGCGGCAAGGCCAGATTGAACGTTCCGGTCCGCGCGGCGCCGTGAGCAACCGCGGTCGCCTCGTCCAACACCCCGGCCTGCAACACGGCCTGAGTCACCTCGGATAATTCGACCTGCATGCTGATCGCATCGATGCGCCGCT
>SLMF01000241.1 GCA_007133715.1 Planctomycetaceae bacterium | reverse complement strand
ACGTCAATCTGACTTTTCCCACCTCGCCCCCGCCCGGGCAAGCTCCCTCGGCCCAAAGCGCCCGCTTTACCGTGGTCGATCTGTACGAGAGCAAGATGAGCGAGTACGACAGCACGTTTGCCTTCGTACCGCTGAACGATCTCCAGCGGCTGCGGGGCATGGTCGACCCGGTTTCGGGCATCCGCAGCGTGACGGCCCTGCAAATCCGACTGGCGGCCGGCTCCAATCTGAACGAGGTCCGGGACCAGCTGATCGCCCGCTTCCCACCCGACCAGTACCACTATCGCATCCAGACGTGGCGCGACATGCAGGGGCCGCTGCTGGCCGCCGTCCAGATGGAAACGACCATTCTGAACATCCTGCTGTTTCTGATCATCGCGGTGGCCGGGTTTGGCATTTTGGCCACCTTCTTCATGATCGTGGTCGAAAAGACGCGGGATATCGGCGTCTTGAAAGCGTTGGGCGCGCCCAGTCGCGGCGTGATGAGTATTTTCCTTACCTATGGATGCGCGTTGGGTACCGCCGGCTCGGGGGTCGGAATGGTCTTGGGCCTGCTGTTCGTGTACTACATCAACGAGATCGCCACCGCGTTGGAATGGGTCACGGGCCAGGAGGTATTCGATCCGACGGTCTATTACTTCCAAGAGATCCCCACGATTGTCGAGCCGTTTACCGTGTTTTTGGTGGTTCTCGGGTCGATTTCGATTGCGATTCTGGCCAGTGTACTGCCAGCCCTGCGCGCCGCGCGACTGCATCCGGTCGAGGCTTTGCGGTGGGAATAAGGCCAATCAAAGGAGAGCCCCGTTGATGACGCATGCTGTTTACGATCGAACCGACCATCTGCGAATCGCTCCGGACGGGTTGCCGGAGGATCACGGCGGCGAGCCTTCGTCTCGGACAGCCACGGCCAGGTTACCCGAGGTCGCCCCGACTCCGACTCTGTTGAGCGCCCAGCGTTTGATGAAGAGCTACCGCAAAGGTCGGCACGTAATACCCGTCTTGCGAGGTGTTGATTTCTCGGTACACGAGGGTGAATTCGTGGCCGTGGTGGGCCAAAGTGGCTCAGGAAAAAGCACCCTGCTCCACCTGTTGGGTACACTCGATGCACCGGACTCGGGGGAAATCTATTTCGAAGGCAACCGGATCGACAACTTGCCCTCTCAGGCACGCGACGTGCTCCGCAACCGTTACTTCGGGATGATCTTCCAGTTCTACCACCTGTTGCCGGAGTTCAACACGCTGGAGAACGTTTTGGTACCCCGCATGATTGGCCAGAGCGTGTGGCGCTATTGGCTGCAACGACGTGCCCACGTGCAACGGGCCAGCGAGTTGCTCGGCATGGTCGGCCTTTCCCACCGGGCCAAGCACCGACCCCGCGAGCTTTCGGGGGGCGAGATGCAGCGAGCTGCGATTGCACGCGCCCTGATCGCGAACCCCCAACTGCTGCTGGCCGACGAACCCACCGGGAATCTGGACCGGCACACGGGGGCCGACATTCTGCGGCTGTTGCGCTCCTTGAATCGCGAGCAAAACCTCACTATCATCATGGTGACACACGACAGCACCATCGCGGGCATGGCCGATCGTACGGTACGTCTGGTGGAAGGGCTGGTCGAACGTGTCGCGTGACCCGTACCTGGAACTCTACCCCCCCGAAGTATTTGCGATGCCCTTCAAGGTTTGGATCAACGGCCGGTTATACGATCGAGAAAACGCCACGATCAGTGTCTATGATCACGGTCTGCTGTACGGTGACGGCGTGTTCGAGGGGATGCGGATCTATGACGGCAAGGTGTTTCGGCTGGAGGCGCATTTGGAGCGACTCTGGCATTCGGCCAAGGCGATCTGGTTGGAGATTCCGATTTCGCGGGACGAGCTGGCCGAGGCGGTCAACGAGACGATCGGGGTCAACGGCTTGGAAGACGGGTACGTGCGTTTGATTGTGACGCGCGGCGCCGGCACCTTGGGCTTGGATCCCAACCGCACCTGCGACCCGCAAGTAATTGTGATTGTTGACCGCATCGAGCTGTATCCGAAGGAGTATTATCGGAAAGGTTTGGAGATTGTGACGGTCAGCACGATCCGCAACCATCCGGCGGCTTTGAGTCCGCGGATCAAATCGTTGAATTATCTGAACAACATTCTGGCCAAGATCGAGGGTCAGCAGGCGGGTTGTGTGGAAGCGTTGATGCTGAACCACAAGGGTGAGATTGCCGAGTGTACGGGCGACAACATTTTTTTGGTAAAGAGTGGGGAGTTGCAAACCCCGCCGATCGACGCGGGGATTCTGGAAGGCATCACCCGGGCGGTGGTGATGGAGTTGGCGGAGGAGGCCGGGATACGGGTCCGCGAGTTGCCGCTGACCAAGCATGACGTGTATATTGCGGACGAATGTTTTCTGACGGGGAGTGCTGCCGAGGTGGTGCCGGTGGTGAAGGTGGACAGCCGCATGATCGGCGATGGCCTTCCGGGGCCGCTGACCCAGCAATTGTCGCAGCGTTTCCACGAAGTGACACGCCAATAAGGCAACTCGCAGGAAATAATCTACCCGCAGCGCTGTGGCCCGTCGCTGACCGAGCCACTCCCGCCGACCGAAGGTCTCCCGTATGGTGGGAGACCTTCGGTCGGCGGTTTCGGCGGGGTCGGAGACCCTCGCCGAGCGTGGTAGATTATTTCCTGCGAGTTGCCTAACTTGGGTTGTGTGGCAGGCGGCCGTCGCATCCGGTTTCTTCGAGGGAGTTGGCCCGTGAACCGTCGTTTTGTGCTTTTGACTGAAGGCTTTGGCCACCCGATTCGGGGCAAGACCGCAGCCTGTGTGATCCGTTACTGTCGGGACGAGGTGCTGGCGGTGTTGGACAGCACGGGCGTAGGGCAGACCAGCGGCGATCTGTTGGGTGTGGGCGATGTCCCGGTGGTCGGTTCGCTGGCCGACGTGCCCCAGGCTCGCACCCTGCTGATCGGGATCGCGTTGCCGGGTGGTCAGCTGCCTCCGGCGTGGCGCGCGATGGTGTTGGAAGCCCTTGGTCGGGGGATGGATGTGGTATCGGGGATGCACGATTTCCTGGCCGACGATCCGGAAATGGCCGCTGCGGCTCGCCAGCACCAGGTCCGCTTGATCGACGTGCGCAACCAGCGGATTCGCCGCTGTGCCCGGGCCGAGGGGCTGCGGGAGGAGTGTCTGCGAATCCACACGGTGGGCCAGGACTCGAGCTTGGGAAAGATGCTGACCAGCATGGAACTGACGCGTGCCCTGCAAGCGGCGGGGCGGGATGCCAAATTCGGGGCGACCGGCCAGACCGGGATCATCGTGGAAGGCCAGGGCTATCCGATCGATTGCATGGT
>SLMF01000715.1 GCA_007133715.1 Planctomycetaceae bacterium | reverse complement strand
TGTTCGACTGAGTGTTTCATAAGAAATAAAATTCGTCAAGTTATTTTGACGCGACGCCTTAGTCCGAGGTCAATTCGATCGGGATGTTGTTCTTGCCCTCGGTGACCGTGGCGGTCAGCCCCGAACGCTGCGGCAGGTTATACCGCAACGGCACGATATGATCGACCTTGGGCTCCAGCGGCGGTGGTTCGTAGGGAATTCCCTGTTCCATCGCCTCTTCTTCGGACAGATAGCTTTCCACTTCCGTCTTGATCACCCCAATCTGGTACTCCCCGGGCAAAGTGCCGCCACCGGCTCGGGCCACGTCCTCGCCGGTCCCCACGGCGGTCAGAGTATACACCCCGCTCTGGTCGGTAATTCCCGTCGCCGAGAGACCCTGCTGCTCATCCACCGGAACGAACATCACGGTGGCGTTGGGTACCGGTTCGCCATCCAGGGTTACCACCCCTTCGACGGGATGGGTATCCAGTGTTGATGCTCCCCCACAACCGACCACGGCGATCGCCGCGAAGACGAAAGCCAGCGTGAAACCTTTGACAACCAAGTTATTCATGATTCCTCTTTCAAAAAAGTCGATGGTGTATTCCGCGAGTTCCGCCCTAGGGCAGCTGGACCGCTTCCCCGCCTGCCTTCGAAGCAAGGGCCCCCCAAACGCCGTAGACCGAAGGTCCAGAATAATCCTGCGGCCGATTCTGGTCCGCCAACAGGGGAGAACCGACGACCGTATTGGTCGGGTCGCCCGCATCAATCGAATCGGTGATGAAGCGTGTGGCGCCATCGCCCATCAGGACATTCACTCCGCCAGGATGGCGACTGCTGGCGGAAACCATCGCCCAATCTTCCCCCCGGTTCCCGCAGGTGGGCGAGTTCGGCGGCAGCATGGGGTGCCACAGGGTATACGGCGTGCGCGAATCGCCCCACCGCCAGCCGACTTGCCATCCGCCGGTCTCGACGCCACCGATGAACTGGGAGTCCGGGCCGACACGAGCCAGGCAGATTGCCGGGGGAGCCCCGTTATAGGCCCCGACGTCCGTGGCGACAGCTTCTGTCGCACGCCGACTGCCGCTCACCCCGACAATGGCTTCCGATATCATCATCGTGTTACTCAAACCGTCCGTGACCGAAGCCGTCGTGATCGTGACATGGTCACCCCGACCGAACATCCCCCGCGATTCGTGCCAATTCCAATCCAGCCAATAATCGCCCCGGTTGACCATGTAACTGATGGGCGTCTTGCCATCATTCGCCGTCGGAGCGTTCCGGGCCGGACCATCCGACGGGCACACCAGACCGCTCAACCAAGTCCGCGTGACATTCGTGTTGTGCCACGGACGTTCGATCCCGATGTGGCTGTCCATCATCTCGTCGTACAGCGGCTGTTCCTCGATAAATGGTAGCAGGAGCACGGCGTAACTCCACCGTTCCCAGCCCCCTCCCTTGCCCCGGAACAGCGGGTCGTGCGTGGCGGACGGAAATCGGCCATGCGTGTCGTGGAAATTGTGGGCCGCCAATCCCAACTGCTTCATATTGTTTACGCATTGCGCACGCCGCGCCGCTTCCCGCGCCGCCTGAATGGCAGGCAACAGCAACGCAACCAAAATCCCGATGATGGCGATCACCACCAACAACTCGACCAACGTAAAAGCTCTGCGATCTTTCATAAATACACCTCGGAATAAACGTAATGAGAACCCTGCCAGGAATCGAGGCATTTCATGCCCGCTTCCGATCACTTGGCCTGCCAACGTGATTCCTCCCTTCGAGGGAACGAAATCGTTTCGAGACCAAGCTTCAGGGGCAGCGACACACCCTTCTTCATGGGCGGGTACATCCTGATTGCGAGACACATTGGATTTTGACAAGCCCCCACAACCCACTGAGAAACCGACTGAAACGCTTGTGAGGTATCCTAGTCCGAAGCTTCCGCTGGTCAAATTCCCCATCACGATGGGACGCACCAAGATTTTGGGAAGCAGACCTCGCTCCCGTAGCGGTAATTCTGGCCTACGCGCGCGTCTTCGTCAACTCCCCAAGAACGGGAAAGGAAACCTTTTCTTTTTTAATGATTCTCTTAAAGAAGTAAAAGACTTCATCATCGCTCCCCCTCATTCGGGATCGCGCAACGCGTCTTCCAGTTGTTCCAACACGCTCGCCGGCGTCTGCCGATGATAGGGCACCGTGACGTCGAACCAGACTTCCACCCCTACTGCAACTTTGATCTGGTCCAAATGGAGGTCGCCCACATGGTGTAAATGCTGGCTTCCCTGCGGTAAACCCAGAAATCGCAATACGTCCTGTTCGTCCGCTGCATAAAGGACTTGATAAGGCTGGTCCCGACTGCCATCGCCGGTAGCCAAAATGCCTTCGACGCAAGCCCGGGCGGTCCGGTGTTCCCGCTCCGCCCGCTGCGTGTCGCCTGTGCTCCGTGCGACTTGGGCAGCCAGTTCATGCGCGCGGGGACTCAGCAACAGTCGCGCGAGCGCGCCGTCCAACGCTTGTGCTGCCGCCGCAACGTTCCCGACTTCGATCAGCCGTTCGAGGTCCCGCAGTTCCTCGCGATACGGGTCGTAAGCCGGACAGGTGACAAACCAACTGCGGAGCCGAGCGTACGTTTCGGCCGTCGGACACTTGGCCAATTCCTGCATTGCCAACTTGATCTGGACCCTCTCCCTGTTGTCCGCCATAGGCCCCCTTTTTTTGCTAACCTTCCACGGTGTGCTTCGGCTGCATGCTAGGCTCTGACACGCTTTTCGTAAACACCCGCTTGGGACGAGACGCGTTTTCGATTCAATGACCCGCTTAACTGCTGGTTTTCAGGCGGAGCACGCAAGCAATGCTATCATGTTGCAATGGCGGCTCGACTGTTGGTTTCGCGCTTTTCTCGTTGAAATGGAGCTTCTCGTGCCGCAAATCAGAATTGATAGGCCATGAAGGCCGGAAGTTGCTTGCTGCGTCTCCCCTGTAGCCTGGGCATTCAACCCAATGCCCCCGGCTCGCCCGGGGGATCGTTACGCTCCAAGCTACATCCCTCAGCCACCCCAACCAATCGAATGCCTTCGGCTCGCCCGGGGGATCGTTACGCTCCTTGCTAATGCGTGAAACGCCCCCCGGGCAAGCCGGGCCACCCAAGAAAAACAAGGGGAGCGGGCGGAGGTAGCGAAAAGCGTGATCCCTCCCCCGGGCAAGCCGGGGGCATCCGCGAGAATCGAGTTATGTAACGTCAATTCTGATTTGCGGCACCTAGTGCCGCAGATCACAATTGACGTTACATAAAACCCATAAGAGGGAACAAAATAGCTCGAACAATATGTACTGCATCAGTTCGTAGGTTGGGCATTCCTGC
>SLMF01000281.1 GCA_007133715.1 Planctomycetaceae bacterium | reverse complement strand
GGCGCTCAGCCCGCTGCCGGAACGCGTTGACGTCCCCGTCCAGCGCGTCGATGCTCCTCCGATCGATGAACACGTGGTGGCGATTTGGCTGAATCCGGAGGGTACGGGTCCGCTGGATTTGGACGGCCGCCCCGGCAGCGATTCGCTCTCCGTGTTGCTCGAGCCCCGCAACGAACTGGATCAGTACGTGCCTGCCGCAGGGGAGCTGGACTTGGTGTTGCTCGATCCCTCCCAGCAGGGCGAGGCGGCTCGGTTCGCACGCTGGGAATTTGACGAAACGACCGCCCGACGCATGCTGGCGACCAGTCGCTTCGAGCGGGGGATTCATGTCCGCGTCCCCTTGCCCGAGTTGCCGTCGCGTGTCGAGAACTTGCACTTGTACGTGCGGTACACGGGCCGGGACGGGCAGCGAGTCGAGGCGGATCAGCTGATCGACATGCGTGGCGTGCAACGCTTCGCGGAACGCTGGACGCCCCGAGCGTCCGATTCCGAGCGTCCGCTCGGCTCGCCGCCCGCCACGCCCGAGGCTTCGTTCACGCCGCGGTCACCGTCACCGTCCCAGACGTCTCGCCCACAGGTACCCTCGGAGCCGCCCGAAGACTTCTGGAGTCCCGACCGCTAGATTTGGGGTAGAACTGCAACATGCACCCCTCCGACCCCCAATCCGGTTCTTCTGATGTCGGAAACCCCGGGCCATCGGCCGATCGGCCGGCAACCGCCGACCCGCTGGGCCGTTCTGCGGAAAGATCCGCCGTCCTGTTCGCCATGACATTGTCGTTGGGCGTCGGCCTGCTGATGTTTTCGATCAAGGTCGGCGGCTACCTGTTGACGAATTCGGCAGCCATTCTGGGAGATGCGGGCGAGTCGGTGGTGCATGTCGCCGCCGTGACCTTCGCCTTCTTCAGCTTGCGATACAGCTACCGCCCGCCCGACCAGGGACATCCTTATGGCCATGCCAAGATCAGTTTCTTCTCGGCGGGCTTCGAGGGCGCCATGATCCTCTGTGCCGCTCTGTACATCCTCTACGAAGCCATCTACAAGTGGTCGATGGGGCTGATGGAACTGCAGAATCTGGAACTCGGCACCCTGCTGACCGCCCTGGCGATGCTGACCAACGGCGCCTTGGGCGGGTTCCTGATCTGGACCGGCCGTCGCTACCGCTCGCTGATCTTGATCGCCAACGGCAAGCATGTGTTGACCGATTGCTGGACCAGTCTGGGGGTGGTGGTCGGCTTGACGCTCACCCAGCTGACCGGCTGGTTGGCCTGGGATCCGCTGGCGGCGATCTTCGTGGCGTTGAATATCATGTATTCGGGGGTCGGGTTGGTCCGCCAGAGTTTCCAAGGCCTGATGGATACGGCCGACCCGGCGATTCACCAGCGGTTAATCGAGCTGTTGGACCGTGAGACGGGGCGGCACCAGATCGCCTATCATGAACTACGTCATCGCAGTCTGGGTTCGGTCTATTGGGTGGACGTGCACCTGCTGTTTGCCCAATCGCTGCCGATTGGCCACGCGCATCGGATTGCCACGGCCATCGAACAGGTGCTCGAGGAGTCGCTGGAGCCGCCGGCCCACGTGACCACGCACCTGGAAGCTCTCGAAGACCACAACCACGTGCATCCCCAGGCGGGCGAGTAGCCCGGTGGCTGGCAAGCAGGCTTCAATTCGTGTTGCGATTGAGGCAGTCGCGGACGGAATGGTTCCATTGCTCCAAAAAATCAGCCATTTCCTGGACGATCTGCGGATGCTTGTCGGCGAGGTTGTGTTGTTCGCCCGGGTCTTCGACCATGTCGTAGAGTTCCCATTGCCAAGGCGGGCGGGCGAACGGCCGCCCGCTGCCGTAGTGAATGAGTTTGTAGCGGTTGTCGATCAGGGCAATGCGTCCGTTGGACTGAAAAGCGATGGGCTGAGCCCGCTGCGACGATCGGCCCTCGATCAACGGCAGCAGGCTGACTCCGTCCAGGGGGCGATCGCCGGGCAAATCCAGGCCCAGCACCTCGGCAATGGTCGGCAGGTAATCGGTGGTAACCGCAGGCATCTCGGTCGTGCGCTGTTGGGGGATACGTTGAGGCCATTCCAACAGGCCGGGCACGCGGATCCCGCCGTCGTAGAGATCGCGTTTGCGGCCCCGCAGGTGTTTGGCCGAGCCCGGCAGGTGCTGCGAGCCTTCGGGGCCGTTGTCCGAGGTCAGCCAAATCATGGTATTCTCCGCCACGCCCAACTGTCGCAGTTCCTGCCGCAGACGCCCGATCTGCTCGTCGCTGGCCTTGATGCAACCGTAATAGTGCTGGCTGAACTCGTCAAGCTCCGCAAAAGGCTCTGTGTAGTCCCTGCCAGCCACCACCGGCCAGTGTGGCTCATGGAACCAGATCACGGCGAAAAAGGGTTGCCCCCCTTCCACGGCGTCCTGGATAAAGGGAATCGCACGGTCCATGATCAGTTTCGCGTTGGGGCCTTCCAGATCTTCGGTGACCTCCTCGCCTTGTTCGTTCCAGTAACGTGTCCCATAGTGGATCACGTTATCGGGATCGATTTCGGGGTCCCACCAGTGTTGGAGGTTGCCCGGATGGTTGGCGAAATCCCGCGGTCGCACCGTGGGGTTGAATGTCGGCACCTTCGATTCCGTCGAGAAGCACACCTCGAAATCCCGCAGCCAGGGCGGGGCGAAGTGCTGGCTTTGACCGGGACGCCCGCGGTTGGCATCCTGCACCTCGGTCGTAAGCGTGCCCAAATGCCATTTGCCGAAGTGACCCGTACGATACCCGCGTTGTTTCAACCGTGTCGCCAGATTCAATTCGTGTTCCGGCAAATGCCCTACATTGGCGAAGAAGACGCCATAGCGGAAGGGGTGGCGGCCGGTCAGCGCGCTGCCGCGGGTGGGGCTGCAGACCGGCGCCGCCGCGTAAAACCGCGAGAAAACCAACGAAGATTCTGCCATCTTGTCGATATGCGGCGTGATCGCATGTTCGCTGCCCTGATAACCCAGGTCGCCGTATCCCAAGTCGTCGAACATCACCAAGATGATATTGGGCGGTTGATCCGCAGCAGATGCAACCGTCAAAGGCGGGACGCCCCAGGCTGCCAACACCAGCAGCAGGCTCGACACAACAAAACGGCTGAAAAACACCGGGCTGATTGTGCTCGACATGAAGATGCTCCCTAAACACTCGGAGGATATGCGTCTGGCGATGGCGTGCTGCAACCGCTGCCCGCGAACCTGATTAGCAGTGCCAACGAAGACCATGTCAACCCCCGCAATCATACTTTATACCTTGCTAAATCCAGCCCCCCCAACCAAGCAAATGCCCCCCCGGCTTGTCCGGGGGATCGTTACGCTCCTTG
>SLMF01000575.1 GCA_007133715.1 Planctomycetaceae bacterium | reverse complement strand
GGTTAACAGCATTATTTGATACTACTAAAACCGGCCTGGACCCTCTTTGTTCTGAACCTTTAACAGGATTAAGGTTACAGTAATAAATATCCCATTTATTCACCATGATGACATTTCCTCATCGTCTAGCAATGCAAAGTCAGCCTGAGTCTCAGCTATCCTGTTCATATAGTCCTTGTCTTCTGCAGCTTCTCGCATTTTCTGTTCATAAATAAGTTTGTTTTGCGCTTTAACAAAATTATCAATGGCTAGTCGTATTCCCTGGTTAACTGATGCTATCCGCTCTTCCCGGGCCATCTTTTTTAGTTCCTTTACCTGCTCTACTGGAAGTACCGCAGTATATCTGATGGTATCATTCTTAGTTTTTGGCATGGCTATCACCTCGTCTTGAGTGTACTTTATGATGGTATATATTGCAAGCAATATATGATGTACTGCTGAGGCTATCCATTCTATAGAGGGTAGACTGCTTCTTATTTGCCACCGTCTGCTGCCGGGCTTAGCTGAGAAAATTATTGCCGGTTCGAGCATGAATTATGCGAAAGACAGATAAAAAAGTCTTTAGCAACCAACGTTTTCAAGTCCCTGAAGGGCTTGGGTGACATCTTCCCCGGCATTAGAGCGATTCAGCTGCTGCTTGGTCCACTGCCATTGCAAAAAAGTGATATTTCAAGACCTAACCCTTGATACATTCAAGACCTGACCACATAATTATTAAGATCTGACCACATGATGCAAAGCCTGACCACATAATCGTGACCCCAAGATAGGAAACTTGTAGTGCCAAGAGGGTTTGGAAGGATTACCGCTACCCTGTAGTGAATAGTATTCGAGGCAAAGCTACTACTTGCGATCTTTGATCGCGTTTCAGGTGAAAGGAAGTACACACTATTGGCTGTTGAAATAGCACTCACTCCTTCCGGTTACCTGCGCCTGCTTGGTGTGGAAGAGGATTCTTCCCCGGACAGATACTTGGCGACCGGTAAAGCAGCAACTGAAGAAGAACCGCCGGATAAGAGCGCAGGGCTGCGAAAAGATGAAACTCTCAGGCAGCCGGAGGTTAGCCAATGGCTAAAGAAGGTCTCCGCCGGTTTTGCCGGCAGTTCCGGCGCCGGCCTTTTCAGAATGGCCGCTTCAAAGCCCGATATACCGCTAACTGCTTCTATGCTCTACTGGTACCGTTTTGCAGAAAGCTACATGACCGAGCTTTGCCGCCTTCCTGAGACAGCGGAATCGACTCAGAAACCGCTTGAGCCTCCGCCCCTGGCCGAACGGCAGATGCTTGCCCTCTCGGCTCCGCCGATGCAGGGCGGTGAGTATCTTGACGAAGCGGTGATCTCTAAACTTTGGAGTGAGCTCGATCAGTGGGTACGCGGCGAGGTAAATGCCAGCCAGGCTCAGGCCCCCCAAGCCGAAACTGTAAAGGATAAAACAGGCAAGGGCCGGAAGGCCGATCCCGGGAGCAAAACGGCTGTAATAACTGGTATCGGCAAAGCTGATGCGGGGGATAGTTGGACTGCAAGTTCTAAAACTTTGAAAGATGAGCCAGGGGAAAAGAGCCAGGGCGTGAGCGCCAAGACCGGAAACGGGCTTGCCGCCTGGCTGCAAAGAGAGGCCCCTCTCTGGCACCAGGTAGGCCGGGTCTGTTTTCACCTTGCAGAAAACAGGACTCTCCCAGACCCCGATTACCCTTTCGCTTTCCTCGCTACCTATGCGCCCCAGCTGTCTGCCGGCGGCAGGGTCAGATACCAGCCCTTAAGCAAGGCCTTGAGAGAGTATGCCGGGGAAAAGAACAGGGGAGCGCTGGTCAAGCTGCTGACCCCGGTTTACCGCGCCTCAGAAAAGAGCGACTTTGTCCGTGACCTGGTTGATACCGGTGATATATATCACCCCCTGGAGTGGACTGCGGCTGATGCATACTACTTTTTAAGCAATGTAAGGCTTTTCGAGGAAAGCGGAATTCTGGTCCGGATTCCCGACTGGTGGCGCAAAAGAGCGCGCCCAAAAGTTTCTGTTACCATCGGGGAAAAGACTAAAGGCGGCTTTAACGCAGAGGCCCTGCTCGATTTTAAAGCGCATCTGGCCCTCGACGGTGAACCACTGACCGAAGATGAGGCCAGGCAGATTATGGCGGCCGATCAGGGTCTGGTTATGCTGCGTGGCCAGTGGATCGAGGTAAACCAGGATAAGCTTGCCCATGTCCTTGAACACTGGAAACAGTTTGAAAAAGAGGCAGGGCGAGAAGGGATCTCTTTCATTGAAGCCATGCGCCTGTTGGCCGGTGCTCCAGCCGATCTCTCTGCTGATGATGATCTAAGTGCAGATTATCGTGAATGGGCCTTTGTCAGTGCCGGTGAGTGGTTGTCCGGGGTGCTTGAGCAGCTGCGGACAGCTATAGATCAGCCCTCCTTCGGGGAAAACGGGTTCAAGGGCGAACTTAGACCCTACCAAAAACAGGGTCACAACTGGCTCTATTTCCTGTCCGGCTTAGGACTGGGGGCCTGCCTGGCAGACGATATGGGGCTGGGCAAAACCATCCAGGTTATCGCCCTGCTCCTGACCAGAAAGAAGGAGGCGGCAAAACCATCGCTGCTGGTCTTGCCGGCATCGCTGCTCGCCAACTGGAAAGCTGAGCTTGAGCGCTTTGCTCCAGGGCTTAAAACTAATTGCCTGCACCTCTCCGAAATGAGCCGCGATGAGGTCGAAAAGATCGCCCGGGAACCGGAACGTCACCTGCCCGGAATGGATCTAATTCTGACCACCTACGGTATGTTAAAGCGCCAGGAGTGGCTGCATGAGCAGGAGTGGCAGATGGTGATTATCGATGAAGCTCAGGCGATAAAAAATCCTGCATCCCGCCAGACACGGGCAGTCAAGAAACTGAAGGCCGGAGCGCGTATAGCCCTGACAGGCACTCCACTCGAGAACAGGCTCACCGACCTGTGGTCCATTTTCGATTTTTTATGCCCCGGCCTGCTCGGTTCACAGAAACAGTTTAAGGACTTCGTCAAAAACTTGGAGGAGAGTGAAAGCGACCGCTTCGCTCCGCTGCGCAACCTGGTCAGGCCCTATATATTGCGCAGGCTAAAGACCGATCGCTCCATCATTACAGATCTCCCCGCTAAAACTGAAATGAAAGTTTACTGCGGTCTCTCAAAAAAACAGGCCGCCCTTTATACCCGCACGGTTGAAGAGATGAAAAAAGCGCTTGACGAGGCAGAGGGTATTGAGCGACGCGGCCTTGTTTTATCCTACCTGATGCGCTTTAAGCAGATCTGCAACCATCCTGACCAACCTTATGGCGGCGGGGGCTATGCGCCGGCGCTCAGCGGCAAATTCAGCCGCCTTGAGGAT
>SLMF01000474.1 GCA_007133715.1 Planctomycetaceae bacterium | reverse complement strand
TCTGCCGCGCGGATGCTGGAATGGGCGCGGGATTGCGGGGTGGACGCGGTGTTGGTTTGCGACCCGGCCCTGCTGGCTCTCCGCCCGGAGTATCCGCAGTTGGAGTTTCACTTCAGCACCCAGACGGGCGCGATGAACCATGCGGACGTGGCGGCGGCGGGGGATTGGCAAGTGCAGCGGGTGGTTCTGGCTCGGGAGATGAGTCTGGAGGAGATCGCGGCGGCGTCGGGGGTGGGGATCGAGACGGAGGTTTTTGTCCAGGGCGCGTTGTGTTACTGTGTCTCGGGTCGTTGCCTGCTCTCGAGTTGGGGTGGCGGTCGGAGCGGGAATCGGGGGTTATGTACCAGTCCCTGCCGGGTACCGTGGACGGTGGATTCTCAGTCGGCGGGTACTCCGCTATCGATGCAGGATTTGGCGACGGCGCATCGGCTGGAGGATTTTCGTCGAGCCGGTGTGCGGGGTTTGAAGATTGAGGGTCGGATGAAGACGGCCGAGTGGGTTGGTCGGGCGGTGCGTCTTTATCGGCGGGCGTTGGCGGGCGAGTCGCTGGCGGCGAGCGAGTCGGTAGCCGAGTTAGGGGCGTATACGGGTCGGCAGTTGACCTGTGGCTATTTGGACGGCCAGCACACGGAGCTGACGGGGCGAGCTGCGGGTCGGGGTGGCGGGTCGAACGCGGGTTCTGCCGATCCGCGGCCGCGGGACACGGTGCCGTCCGAGGAGTCGGTATACCAGCTGGAAATGTTGGCCGAGGGCCCGCGTCTGCAGATCCGCTGCACGTGCCGGGAGCACGAGGTGCAGTGGTCGGTCCCCAAGACGGTGGTGCGGCGGGCCCACAAGGCGATCTCGATCCGTGCCCTGGTGGCGTATTTGGAGGTGACCCCGGTGCGTGGTCATCGCTTAGCCCGGGCGGTGACCGACGATCCCGATTTCCTGTTGATGCCGCGGGCCGTGAATCAGCTGATTCGGCGGTTATCGGCGGTGGTCCATCAGGCGGGCAAGCGGCGGAGCGCGCGGTTGCCGATCGAGTTGCCGGCTGCGGTCCGCCGGATTTTGGAGCCAGGCGAGGCGAACCCGGCCAATCGCCGCAGTTTGGGCGATCCGCCCGATCGCGCCCGGCTGGATGTCCGCCAGCTGGAATCGTTTTTACACCAGGTACGGCCGGAGGCAGGGGTGATTGTCGAGGGGGTGACGGCGGAGAACCTGCGGGAGGTTCAGAAGGTCTGTCGCCGAATACCGCTGGTCGTAGCCTTACCGGCCGTGGTGAGCGAGTCCGAGTTGGCGGAGGTCGAAGCCTTATTGGAGGCTTGCCGACGGCGGCGGGCGGTGGTCGAGGTCAACAGTTGGGGCGGTTGGCGGCTGGCGCGGGCGACCGGCCTGCGTTTGGAGAGCGGTCCCGGTCTGCCGGTGCTCAATTCGCTGGCCGCGCGGACCTTGGAAACCGCCGGAATCCAAGGCGTCACGCTCTCGTTGGAAGCCAGCCGCCGCCAGTGGGAGCAACTGACGGCCCACTGTCCCGTCTCCTGTTCGCTGGTCGTTTTCGGGCGGCCGCCTTTGATCACCACGCGGGTGGAGGTTCCCGAGCCCTATCGTGGCCGGGTGTATCGCGATCGGCGTGATGTGCAGATGGTGCCGCGAGCCGAACGCGGCTGGTGGGTCTTCCGCCCGCTGCAACCCTTTGATTTGCGAGCTTCGCGAAACCCGCGCATCCGGGTGCGGCATCTGGTGGTCGATCTGATCGAATCTCCCGATCCGGTGCGGGAGTGGAATCGCGGATTCCGAGCGGGCGAGCGGCAATTTCGCTTCAATTACGATCGCGGCCTGGCTTGATTCGTACCCTTTTCGGGTGGTGCGATTGTTCGCCAGCTCACCTACAGGCTATAATAGCTGCTTCACCCTCCGTTGCCCGGGATGGTGACAAGGGAATCAGGTGAGGCGTCGACTGCGGCTCAACGCATTTGTGGAAGCTTCCACGGTGCCTTACTGGGCGTCAACCTGTTCGAGTACTCGCCACAAGCTGGCGGGCAGGGATCTGCAGAGTTCTCGAAGAGCGGAGATGGCAGACGTGAGTGATCCGGCGCAAACAGGTTCGGCGACGTCCAGCGGCAAGACGGTCACGTCGAACGCTCCGACGGCCGGTTCCACATCGGGCGGGGAATCGCAGGACGATTATCAGGGCTGTTTTCCCGGGACGCGATTGGGGCGTTACCTTCTGAAAGCCGTATTGGGCGAGGGCGGATTTGGCCGGGTCTATTTGGCGGACGACACCGAGTTGAACCGTCAGGTAGCGGTCAAGGTCCCGCACGCGCACCGGATACTCGAGCCCGCGGATACCGCCGCGTATTTGGAGGAAGCTCGCGTCGCAGCTCAGCTGGACCATCCCGGCATTTTACCTGTGTTCGATTTCGGAACGATGCCGGGGGCCCGTTGTTTCATTGTTGCGAAGTACGTCGAGGGTTCGACGCTGGCGGTCCGGATCCGCAGCCAGCAATTGGGCGATCTGAACGTGGTCCCGTTGGTGATCGCGATTGCCAAGGCGTTGGAGCATGCGCATCAGCGGGGGGTGGTCCATCGGGACGTGAAGCCGGGCAATGTGCTGTTGGATGCTAAGAACCGACCGATTCTGGCGGATTTCGGACTGGCCTTGCGTGACCAGGATGTCGGCCGAGGGGGACATTTCGGGGGTTCGGCGCCTTACATGAGTCCGGAACAGGCGCGGGGTGAAGGTCACCGGGTGGACCGCCGCACCGATGTCTATTCGCTGTGCGTGGTGTTATACGAGTTGTTGACGGGCTGGCGTCCATTCCGTGGCCGGGACAATCAGGAGATTTTACAGCAGGTGATTCACTGGGACGCGAAACCGCCCCGGCAGCTGAACCCGGCGATACCCCGCGAGCTGGAGCGGATTTGTCTGCAGGGAATGTCCAAACGGATTGGGGACCGGCACAGCACGGCTCAGGAGTTGGCCGATGAATTGCAGGGATTTCTGGAAGAATCCGGCGGTTTCGTGCTGACGGGTCAGCAGCCGTCCCAAGCGGGGCCGGATCCCGAATCGCACGAAGAGCTTTCGGTAGGCGGGCAGGAGGACGCGGGAGAGCTGGTGCCCCGGGGCCTGCGATCCTACGGCCCCGAGGATTCCCGGGCCTACCTGTCCCTGCTTCCCGGACCGCGTGATCGGCATGGGTTGCCCAAGAGCATCGATTTCTGGAAGCGTCGGATCGAGACGTTTGATCCGGACGAGGCGTTCACGGTGGGGGTGCTGTATGGCCCCAGCGGTTGCGGCAAGACGTCGCTGGTCCGGGCCGGGCTGATCCCGCGTTTGGAACGCCATCTGTTGGCGGTGTACAGCGAGGCGGATCC
>SLMF01000360.1 GCA_007133715.1 Planctomycetaceae bacterium | reverse complement strand
CCGAGGGCGTCGTGCGGGCTTTGCCGGTAGCTCGCGAGGGAGAAATCCGCGGCCGCTTGACCGGGACCGGTCCCCACCTGTCCGATCCGAACAAGGTCTATTACATGACGATGGAGGAGGGGCTGTACGAGGTCGATCTCGAGGACCTCGATGCGCCGGTCATCACCACCTTGCGCGAAGACGGCAATCACGGGGGGAGCCGAAATCTGCCGGGCTCCCACGGCAAAGGCTTTTATGTCGCCCAGGACCACGTGTTCTACTCGAACAACGGCGCTGGCGGGGGGTTGGTCGAGTGGGATGGCCAGGGCGATCCGGCCGAGGCCGACTCGTGGACCGTCGTCGACCGCAACAAGTACAACGAGATCACCACACGCCAGGGGGTGGCAGGCAATGATCCGCAGGCGGCCGATCCGGTCTGGGCCGTGGGGTGGGACCATCGCTCGGTGCTGCTGAATGTCCGGGATGCGGCCCGCGGAGAATGGACCCGCTACCGCCTGCCCAAGGGCAGTTATACCCACGATCACGAGCCGGGACATTATGTGGAATGGCCCAGAATACGAGACGTCGGTCTGCCCGGCGACGACTTGGCGATGAACGAGCATGGTCTGCTGTACCGCTTTCCCGCCGATTTCAGTATCGCGAACACGGCCGGCATCGTCCCCCTCGCCACCTTTCACAAGATGATCGTGGACTATGTGGCCTGGAACGACCGGATCGTCCTGGCCTGTAACGACGTCTCGCCGTTCGACAACCCGCTGCACGGATGGAGCCATTCCAATCTGCTGTTTCTGGACCCGGGGCAGTTCGACCAATATGGTGGCCGTCCGATGGGGTTCGGTGGCCCATGGGTTCGCGATGTGGTTCCGGCGGGGGAGTTCTCCGAGCCGTTTCTGGTGACGGGGTTCACGCAACGGACGATCCACTTGGCACACACGGAGCCGGAAACGGTGGAATTCACGCTCGAAATCGACTCGACCGGCCGCGGCGATTGGCGGGAACAGGCGACCGTTCGTGTCGGACCGCACGGTTACCAAGCCCGGATGCTGCCTGCTGACAGCGGCGCGATCTGGCTGCGGATACGCACCGATCGGGAGGTGGCAGCCGCGACCGCCTACCTGCACCTGGTTAATCCCCAGCGCCCGGCGGCCGGCTCCCTGACCCGATCGCTGGCCCCGGTCGGTGTCTCCGAGCGCCGCTCGCTGGGATTGCTGTTGACCGCTTCGAACCCGGATTTCCCGCTCCAGTTCGCTGCCGGCCTCGTCGACGGCGACGACCAAATCGTCGAGACCGGTTTCTACCGCGTCCAGTTGGATGACGACCTGAAACTGCAGATCGTCGCGGTCGACGACCCGGAGGCCGAATCGGAAGTTCGCCAGCGGGCCGAGATCACGCAGGATTTCGGGGTGGACCAGGCGTCCGTCTATATCGACCGGGGCGGAGTACGATATCGCCTGCCCCGCGGCCACGCGGCCTTCGATACGCCCACCCCCGCCGGTTGGCGGCGGGGCCTTCGCGAAGTGGTCACCGAGCGCGCGGTGATGAACATCCACGGTACATTCTACGAAGTTCCCCGCGACAATTCGGGGGGAATGCGGCGGATCCGACCCCTTACCACGCACGATCAGGATATCCACGATTACGTTTCCTGGCGAGGCATGCTGGTCCTGTCAGGCAACCGGTTGGGTTCGGCCGACGATCCGCACTTTGTCGCCTCGGAAGACGGCAAGGTCGGCCTCTGGTTCGGGAACGTCGACGACCTCTGGCGGTTCGGCCCTCCGCGTGGTGAAGGTGGCCCCTGGCTGAATACCGCGGTCCGAGCGGGTGAAGCATCCGACCCGTACCTGATGTACGGTTACAATCAAAAGCGGCTCGCGTTGTCCCATGAAGGGGAGGGTGACGTCAGCTTCATCCTTCAGGTTGATATTTTGGGAGACAACCGTTGGAGTGATTTCCAGCACTTCGAGGTCGCTGGGGGGGAACAGCTCGAATACACGTTTCCCGAAGGCTACTCGGCTCATTGGGTCCGTCTGGTCGCGGAAGCCGACGTGACTGCCACGGCACAGTTTCACTATGCCCCGTAACTCGCATGATAAGTTTTGGGCGGTTACAAAGTGGGGCGGTAGAATTCGTGGCGGCGGTGGCGTTGGAGGCGATGGCCGCCGCGCCGGGCGGCGCCGTCGCGGGGCGCGGGGCCGCGAGCCCCCGGAGCAGACAAGGATCTCGTGAAAGCGATACGGGACATCGGGCTGACCAACTACGATGACTTGGACGGGTACAAGCTGATGCTCCATTATCCCTCCCACGTGCGGATCTGGGCCGACGCACGGCGGCATCTTTTAAGCGGCGAGAGTGCGGAGAATCCTCTGGCGATCGGCGCCGTGCATAATCCAGCGGCGCGCACACCTGGACGATCGACTTGAACGCGTGGGATCCGGCAGAGTTGTTCCCGCTGGAGGTATTCGTGGAGGGGATCGCCATCAGCGCCGCGGCGGTAAACGGGACGCTGTACTCTCCAGACCCCGACGGACAAATGCTCGACACGGATGCCGCGAAGTTCCGCGTGGAGAAGATCGTCTGGCCGAGTAATGAAACCGGAGACGCTTGGCGGTCGAAGCCGACCAGCGACGGGAACGGGTTCGAACTGCCGGAGGGCTGGTACATCGAGAAGTCACGGGGTTCAGTATCCGCAGGCCCCCCTTGGACGATGTGCGGTCACCAGGAAGGCCCCCTGCCATTTCTGACCGGGGCATGGAAAACATCTCGCGGATGCGCAACCTCCGGAGGCTGGCGTTGGCCTGCGAGTTTTCATCTGAGGGATTCGGGCATGTCGCCCGGATGGAGAATCTGAAGACCCTTTTACTGTCTTTTTCGCCTCTCAGTGCGAACTTCTCCGAGCCCATTGAGGGTGGGGCACTTCCGCACGCCGGTCACGAACTTCTTCCTGATGCTGTACCTGTCGTCACGGAGCCCCGATCTGGATCACGAGTATCTGTTTTTCTGCGACGTTTTCTTCTTGCTGCGTCCGTTGGAGATCGCCGACGCGCGGAAAGTCCGCTATTTGCAGGATCTCTCGGAGGTCAACAGCCGCGGTCGCGGGTTGTGGCGCGACTCGCTGTGGAGAACCTACGATCTGCTCCGGCGGCTGGGCTACCCGGGTTACCATTTCGAGACGCAACCGCCGATCTATTTGCGCCGGCGGTGGGTTTTCGAGGCGTACTGCGAATTCCGCGACTTTATCACCGAAGACCGCTGGTACGAGATGTTGGGCCCGACGGCGATCCTGAACCATGCCTACCGGCAGCATCGGATGCCGCTGGTGCACTTGGAGACCGAGGGATTGCGAGCCGGCTTTTGGGG
>SLMF01000413.1 GCA_007133715.1 Planctomycetaceae bacterium | reverse complement strand
TTGCCCACCGTGGTCCCGTTGCGGCGGGAAGAGCGGGAATCGCTCGCGCGCGGCGACGCCCGCCGGTTGGAGCAGCCGCGCCCGCTGGCGTGGCCCAAACTGACCACACCTCGCCAGCTGATCAGACACGTGGCAGAGGAAGCGGGGTTGGCCGTCGAGAACATCGAGCAGATCCCGCATGACCTGTGGCCGGCGGTCGAGCTGCCTCCGCTGGATTTCTACCAGCAGATGACGCTGGTCTTGGCCGGGTTCGGGCTGACGTTTCAGTTCCAGGACGAGGGCCGCCTGCGGCTGGTTGCGCTGCCGGAGCGAGCCGAGTTGCAGCGGGACCATGCGATGCCGGCTCGGCTGGCGGCACACATCGAATCGCGGTTGCAGCGAGAGTATCCCGAGGTGCAGGTTGTCCGCCAGAGCCAGGGACTCCGCGTCCGCGGTCCCTGGGAAGTGCATCAAGCCATCGACAGCTGGCGGCGGGGGGACGACGCAGCGCGCCCCATCCGCCGGCCTCCGGGGAAGACTGAAACGCGGTATACGTTGGAGGTTCAGCACCAGCCGTTGGGGGCCACGGCCCGCGCCCTGGCCGAACGCCTGGAACTCGAATTGCGCTATCCGCCCGAGTTGGAGGCGCAGCTGCAGCAACGGGTCTCCTTCCGGGTGCAGGAAGTCACCCGCGAGCAATTGCTGCAAGCGCTGATCGAGCCCGCGGGGTTGCGTTTTCAAGTCTTCGATCGGACGCTGGAGATCTTGCCGGGCGAGCCGGATTGACCGCGTCCCCGCGGGGCGTTCGGCGGGGAACGCCCGAAGCTCCCGGCGCCACGGCAGGCGGGAGCCGTTCGGTTCGCGATCCGCTCAAAACGGCCGCCCGCCGGTCAGCAGGTTGTCCGAACAATAATCGTGCAGGCGATCGGTGGAGTGCAAGGAGTTCGCACCCGCAGCCCGCGACACCCCGTCGCCGAGGGCCTCCTCGTCCGCGGCTTCCCCTGCCGACTCGCCATCCCGCCGCTCCAGGTCCGAAGGCACCAAGTCCCCGGCGATCACCTGCAACAGCTTCGAGATGCACAGCTTGTTCATGCTCGTCTTGTGGTGAAACGCTTCGAACCGCAAGGATTCGTGCAGGCTCTTAGGCAACCGCACCGTGATCACCCGTGTCGGTTCGTCCGATTGACTGGCCTGGCCATTGCGTTCCCGCAGCTTGGCCAGCATGTGCTGGATCTCCCCGTACTCGGGCGTCTGTTCAAACTGATCCCGCTGTTCGGCTCGGGGGAACAGTTCGTCGATCACGCCTTTGTGTCCGAGGATCTCGCGGTAGAACGAAACCCAATTCGCACCACTCTTGAAACAATCGGCTGCTGCGTGCCGCACTTGGCGGATTGATACTTCCATTGGGGTGGTCTCTTTCGCATCCCTCATGCGTGGTTCCTTCCGTGCTTGCGTCGCGGGCTGTCAGGTACCGAGACGGCGGGTTCTCGGCCCCAAAACGAGAAATGGGGTTTAGCGGATTTTGGCTCTGCAAGTCAATAGCAGCATCGAAGTGCTTGCAGTGCTAGCACTTACGCTGGTTTTCCTGCGATGCCAAAAAGCGGGCACGACTGCCTGCTTGATAGGCAATCGACGCAATGCGCGCTTTCTAGGCACAGTTCATGTGAGGGATAAGCAAAAAATTGTTCGAATTATTTTGAAACTTTTTTGTGCTGCTTGTGAGTTACCTGGATTTTGCTGAACGAGGGGAAGTTGACGCGGTGCCAGAGGGCTTCTAGGATGGAGCGTGCGGTGCAGGCGGGTCGGGCGGGCCATTTTTCGGGGAGCGGACCGCGGATGGAGCGGACGTATATCAAGCGATATCGGATGGAGATCGACCTGCCGCAACGCCCGCTCGCCCCGCCGTGCTTGCCGCCCGGTTACCGCTTTGGTGCCTGGGAGGCGACGTTGAGCGAGTCGCATGCTCGGGCTCAATACCGGGCATTTGCCCGGGAGATGGATGCGTTGGTCTTCGCTTCGCTGGCCGATCGGGAAGGTTGCCGCGTGTTGTTGGAACGGTTGGTGAACAGCCCTCAGTTTTTGCCCGAGGGGACATGGTTGCTGGTCTACGATCCGGGCACGGGGAGCCGGTTGGAGGCCTGCGGGACGATCCAAGCGTTGCGCTCGGGGCTTCGCGGGGGTTCGCTGCAGAATGTAGGGATCGCGCCGGAGCATCGGGGTCGAGGCTTGGGAGGCCAACTGATTCAGCGGGCCTTGGCCGGGTGCCAGGTGGCGGGGATCAAACGAGTGGGGCTGGAAGTGACGGCCTGCAATCAGGCAGCTCTGCGGCTGTACCACCGTTTGGGGTTCCGCCCTGTGCGGACGGTTTACAAAGTGGTACAGGTGGGCGTCGCGGGTTGGCCCGGCGGATGACGGGCTCGCAGGCGAGCCAGGCAGATTCAAAAACCTTGTTTTGAGGGATCAAGCTACTTGACGGAAAACCAGCCGATTTACGTGGAGCGATTCGACAACGGTTTGGTGCTGCTGGCCGAGCCGATGGACTGGCTGGAGTCGGCCGCCTTTGCGCTGCTGGTCCCCGCTGGTTGCAACTTCGAGTCGCCGGATGCTTTGGGCTTGGCCAGTTTCACCTGCGAGATGGTCCAGCGGGGTTGTGGTTCGCGGGACAGTCGGCAGTTCATCCGCGATCTGGAGCTACTGGGGGCGGACACGTCGGCGTCGGTCTCCAACGCTCACACCAGTTTTGGCGGGGCGGTGCCGGCGGAGAGCCTGCCGGGGGTGTTGAGCATCTATGCGGATGTGGTCCGGCGCCCGCATCTGCCGGGCGAGCAACTGGAGGACGCCCGCCTGGGTTGCCTCCAGGAAATCTATGCCTTGGAAGACGACTTGCCCCAACGCGTGTTCGAGCAGTTGCGCCAGCTGCGTTATGGCGACCCCTACGGCCGCAGCACGTGTGGCGAGCAGGGGTCGGTCGAGCGGATCGAACTGGCCGACATCCAGGATTTTGTCTCGCAGAGGTACCGGCCCAACGGAGCGATTCTCAGCGTGGCGGGCAAGATCGACTGGCCGCGGCTCCGCGAGCACGTGGCCGATTTGTGGGGGGACTGGCAGTCGGGCACCGTGCCCGAAGTATCGGAGCGGCCTGCCGAGATCCGTTGCTGCCACGTGCCGGTCGATTCCAGCCAGACGCATATCGGCGTGGCCTTTCCCAGTGTGCCCTACTCCCACCCCGACTACTTCCAAGCCCGCGGGGCCGTGGGGGTGCTGAGCGACGGGACGAGTTCCCGCCTGTTCACCGAGGTGCGCGAGGTGCGGGGCTTGGCCTACGCCGTCTATGCCGCCTGCCATTCGCTCCGCGATCGCGGCAGCGTGTTCTGCTATGCGGG
>SLMF01000012.1 GCA_007133715.1 Planctomycetaceae bacterium | reverse complement strand
TTCTTCTGGACCGCGCCGTCTTTGTGCTCGGCGCCATTCTTCTGGACGGCTCCGTTCTTCTGGACCGCGCCGTCTTTGTCCTCGGCGCCATTCTTCTGGACCGCACCGTTCTTCTGGACCGCGCCGGCTTTGTCCTCGGCGCCATTCTTCTGGACAGCACCGTTCTTCTGGACCGCGCCGTCTTTGTCCTCGGCGCCCTCCTTCTGGACAGCACCGTTCTTTTGGACCGCGCCGTCTTTGTCTTCGGCGCCGTCCTTCTGGACCGCGCCGTCCTTCTGGGCTGCCCCACCCTTCTGCTCGACGGCCTCGCCGGCAAATACCGACGCCCCGGCCAGCAGAACGATAGACAAACCTGCAAGCAATACTCGTTTCATAAGAACACTCCCAACGCGTTGAACAATGTCGTACTTCCCTGCATTCCACGTCTTCCTAAACCCGTAGGCCACCTAACTTCTCGAATATATCCCATGGAATGGGAACGGCAAACGAAATTTCTTCAGCAGGCGGATGGGGGCACAAGAGGGCCGCGTTAGGGACGCCTGTTCCGGTTTTGCAGGTAATGATCGGTCTGGTCGATGACCTCGCCCTCGCCGGGTTGAAAGAAGAAAAGGGTCTCGTCCAGCGGCTCACCACGGACGATTTCCAGCATTTCCAAGGTCAGGAGGCGACGGAATTGACGAACCGGCTCGCCCGCGGAGCCGGAATTGCCGGGAGCCAGCTCGCGGAGGTATTCGATGCGTCGCGGCATCAAAGTCGGCTGTTCCAACACGATTTGCACGTGGGTCGGGACGTGCGGTGGCAGGGCCGGACGCGAATCGCCACGCGTCGGGGATGCGAACCGTTGCGGCCATAACTGGCGCAACGAGTCCGGTTTCCAGCCGCCACGCAGGACCCATACCGGCATCTCGCCCAGCTGACCGGAACGCGGAGCTTGCGGGAACACGAAGTGTTCTTCTAACTCCAGCAGCAAGCGAGGTATGCCACCGAAAGCCAGGGCTGGGAAC
Organism: Planctomycetaceae bacterium; assembly: GCA_007133715.1. Lineage (GTDB taxonomy): Bacteria > Planctomycetota > Planctomycetia > Pirellulales > Pirellulaceae > SLMF01. The sequence goes on along the minus strand of SLMF01000012.1, from coordinate 2,359 downwards.
CGTAACAGCGACTCGGGTTCCGCAGCCGCAGTCGCCCACTCGTCCTGCACCCGTGCCAGATCGATCCGGCTCAGGCGGGTTTTTTCCGACAAATCGCGTCGCAGCCAGAGGAAACGGCCATCACTGATCTGCTGCAGGGTCGTGACCTGATCGTCAACCGCCAGTTTCCATTCCATCTTGAACAGCAACCCGCGGGGCGAAGACCTGTGCAGGTAACTCCCCGAACCGGTCACGGCATGATCGAAGAATTCGCTCCGTTGGCGGAGCATGATGCGCAACGTGGTCGGTTCCTGCAACTGCCTGACGGCACCCCGCAGGAGTGACTCCTGGCGCGTGGGGGCAGGCGGCGGCCGCTGTCCTGTTTCCGCCACCGCGGACCAAGAGTTTGCTAGCACCGCCAGCGCTCCCAGAGCTGATAAAGCGTATCCCAAATTCCACATAGCGCGATTATGAGGGTTTTGCCAAAGAATCCGAAAGGGTTGAGCCGAACATAAACCCACGTAGAGTGGAAGCGTAGTTCCACCGCACCTGCCGATTTGCACGGCAGATGCGAGGGTGGCTGATTGTACGGCTGCTTGAACGTGGGGTCTACGCCAGTAGCAGAGCTAAGGTGCGGCAGGCGATCCGCCGCCGGCGAGTGTAGAGAAAGGTCTTTTTTGCTGGCCGTGGGGCTGTGCCAGGAGGGGGGAACGCAATGAAAAGTGGACTTGGTTTGTGGCTGTGTATCCTAGCCGCATCCGTCGTGTTGATGGGATGTGTGGCACCGATCGAGCATAATATACCACCCGCAGAACGCCTGCTGGCCCCCGGCCCGGGCGTCGACGGGCCCGGCCCCGGGGTGATGCCCCCGATGATGGCGATGGGAGCCGGTCCGGGAGGCCCGGCACAGAGGCCCTCCATCCAGGTGCTCTTCCACCGTCCGGAGGGTATGCAGGTCCGCTGGGATGTACAGGGACCCGCGGCCTTCGACTCGGTACCCCTGGTGGTCCCCGGACGCCAGAACTTTCCCCAAGCCGCCATCTATCGGCTGAAAGTGACCAACATCCCGGGACGCGAGGGGCTCGAACTCTATCCGACCCTGGAGATTGGACCGACGACCCCGCGTACCGAGGCCTATCTGGCACACAATGCCATCCCCATCCAGTTTACGGAAGAGGATTTCGATCAGGTCCAGGCGGGCAATTTCGTCAAAAAGGTGATCTACCTGCCGGACCCGGAGTTCCAGGAACTGGCCCTGGCCGGCGTGGAAACCCTGGTCAGCACCCGTCTCGATCCCGGCATGGATCCGATCGTCGAAGCGGATCGCCGCGGAGCGATCCTGTCCGTCGTGCGACTGGGCAACAAGGATGTGGAACTCCCGGGCACCAATGGCGATGGCGCGGGGGCTTTGGCCCTGGCAAACAGCTCGCCGCACGCTTCCGGACCACCCGCCGGGATGTTCGGCAACCACGTGGCGGGCGTCACCTCGCCGGAATGGGGCATGCCCATCAGCGGCACTCCCATCGGATTGCCCGGTCCACCCCACATTCCGTTGGGCGGCCCCGCCGGGCTGCGGCAGCATGTGATCCGAAATCATACCCATCACCAGATCCCGGAACCGACCAGTCGCATGCGGATCGATGTCCGGCAGCAGCCCGGTTTCAGTTATCCGCAGCCGCCGAATCGTCTGCATCTGACGGAACAGTCGATTCACCCGACGGTACCGGCTTACCCGTCGCGCGCCCACAGTCACGAGACGGTGTATTGATGACCGAGTTCGATCGGGGAGGGAACCTCTGTCCTCTCGATTTCACTGAAAGCGATGCTGCTGCACATGGCCGGGCCTCCGCCGCCAGATGGCGGCGGAGGCAGGTCGGCCCTGTGGTTCCCGCAGCGATGCCGTCCATTCGAAGACTCCTCTGCGGAAGTACGGTTTCATGACAGCCCTTACGCCAACCCGATACCTCAGCCGCGCCTTGCCGGGTCGTCTGCTATGCCGTTTCATCGTGTCGATCCTGGCAGTGACCTGGGGATGGACGATCGCGGGACCGGCCTTGGGTCAACCGCCACGCGTGTATTATCCTCACTCCGCGGACTTGCCGCCGGGCACGGTCGCCGGGGATCAGCTGGTTCGCGAGCCGTCGTTGCGAGGCCACTTTCAACCGGTGGAAATCTCAGCCCCGCCGGGTACCCGCATCTCGCTGGTCTCGCAAGGGCGATTTGGCGAGTCTCAGGCGTCGCCGGTGCTGGCCGGTTTGTTGATCGGCCCGGTTTACCGGTTGCAGGTAACTCAGATCCCGCGGCACGAAGGAAGAGAGGTTTTTCCGACGATCGAGTTGGTGAACCGGTTGTATCCACCGCCCGGTCTGGCCCACCATTT
>SLMF01000057.1 GCA_007133715.1 Planctomycetaceae bacterium | reverse complement strand
CTGGCGATCCCGGTCGACATCCGCTGGGCGATGATGAAACCGGTCGGCACCTCGCCCAGCGAAAACACGGCCAAATATGTCGACGTGCCCAGGGCCACTGCCACCGGAACTCCCATCATCAACAAGATCAGAAAGGTGATTACCAGAATCAGGATCTGCGATTCCATCAGCCGAACGCCTGCCTTTCGCAAAAACTTTTGCCCGACCGCAAATCGGTCACCCGGCCACCGTTTCTCCTGCCCGGCCCCGTGCCCTCCGGCTAGCCGTCAGGCAGAGCCTGAGGAACGGGGCGCATCGGACGACCAGCGGCCGCCCGGTTCCACGCTCGTGCGGGGTGCCACCTGGCCGGGGCCCGCCAGCAATTCCGCAATTCGCTCCAAGCAGAACAGTACAATGAACGTGCCGCTGACCGGGACCGCCAGGTACACATAACCCGTGCGGATACCCAAAGCGGGTGAAACCTGCCCCACCGCCAGCGTCTCGCTGACCAATACATAACCGCCAGCCACCATGGCCGCCGATGCAAACGCCGCCACCAGCAACTGAATGATCACGGCCAGCACCCGCTGAGCACCCGGATCCAGTTTGTTAAACAGATAGTCCACCCCCAGGTGCTCGTTCCGGCCAAAAGCCACCGCGGCACCCAACAAGGCCACCCAAATTAACAGCATCGTGGCCACTTCTTCCGTCCAGCGACTGGGTGATCGCAGCACAAAACGGCTGCAGACCCCCCACAGAACGTCCAACACCAAGGCCGCGACCACCAGGATCACCACCCATTCCAACAGTTTCGTCAATCCCCGCTTGACCAAAATCATCCACTTCAACATGGGCTTACCGCATCTCCTCGATCCGCCGCAGCAGCTCGCCTACCGAGGTGCCCTCGTAACTGCGATGCAGCGACTCGATACGTTCTGCGAACTGCGATTTGTCCGGATAATGCACCTGGACCCCCTGTTCCTGCACGTATTCCAAGGCCCGCTGCGTCTCCTCCTCCCACAACCGCCGCTGGTACAACGACGATTCGTCCGCCGACTCCTGGACCCAACGCTGAACCTGAGGCGGCAAGCGCTCCCACACCCGCTGGCTGATCATCAGCATGTCCGGGACCTGTGTATGTTCGTTCAACGAGAGGTGGCGGCAGACCTCGAAATGGCGGTTGCTGAAAAAACTGGGCGGGTTGTTCTCCGCCCCGTCGACCAGCCGCTGCTGCAACGCCGTGTAGAGTTCTCCCCACGCAATCGGTGTGGGTGACCCGCCCAGTGCTTCCACCATGTCCATCGCCGTCTTGCTCTGCTGCACCCGGATCCGAAGACCGCTCAAATCTTCGGGGGTCAAGATCGGCCGATCAATCGTGTAAAAGCTGCGGCTGCCCGCGTCGTAATAACACAAACCGTGCAGTCCCACCGACTGACCCGCCACCAGCATTTCCTGTCCCAGCGGACTCTCCAAGACCCGCCAGAAATGGTCGTTATTTTCAAAGACATAGGGCAGACCGAACACGGCCATGTCCGGCACAAAGCCCTCCAGCGGTGCCGTCGACGTCTTGGTCATCGCCAGCGCTCCCCGCTGTAATTGCTCGATGCACTCCGTCTCCGAACCCAGCTGTTCGTTGGGAAACACCTGCAGTTCGACCAACCCGCCCGAACGCTCGTCCAACCGCTGGGCCATGTAGACCATCGCCTGATGTACCGGATGATTCTGATCCAGACCATGGCCCAACTTCAAGACAATCCGGCGATCCTGCTGCTCCCCCTGGCTCTGCTGCCGCACGACCAGGGCGAACCCGGCGGTGGCGACCAGCACGCCCACCAGCAGGCCTTCGCCAAAAAACGATAAAGCTCGACGATCCACTCCACCTGCTCCTCCCCCACGACCCCCCCCGGGACGCAGGGTTATCATTAGCCGCTGCTTCCACCGTCTGCCCGACCAAGCGGACCCCGTAGAGTCGCAACCCCCGGTCGCACCGTTATAACAGCCTCCGCCGGGCCTGGGTACCGGACCTGCAAACGGGCCGCAAGAATCCCGCGAGCAATTAGAATCAGGTGGACGGTGGCCGGTTCGGGGTAGTCATCTGGCGGCTGTCGCTATAATGCCCCGTGGCGAGTTTCAAACCCTGGGAACGAGGGTCGGCTCATGTTGCATTCGCGATTGCCGCTTTTCCTGCTGTGGGGGCTCATCATCGGCGTTTCGGTGGCTGCTGCTGGAGAGGTCGATTTTGCCCACCAGATCGTACCGATTTTCCGGCAGCACTGTATGAATTGCCATACGGGAGGCGAGGCGCAGGGACGCCTGTCGATGAATACCCGAGCGGACCTCCTGAAAGGCGGCTGGTCGGGGCCGGCCGTCGTGCCTGGCGACAGCGACGCCAGCGAATTGATCGCTCGGGTGATCCACGAGATCGAAGTACTTCGAATGCCTCCCGGAGAAGCCGGGCTGACGGACGAAGAGATCGATTTGCTACGGCGGTGGGTCGAGGAAGGAGCCGAGTGGGAGCCCGGTTTCTCATTCCACCCGACCGCGCATGAACCCCCCTTACTGCCCAGGAATCCGGAACTCCCGCCTGCGGTCGACGGGAGCCAGCATCCGGTGGATCGTCTGGTCAACCGCTACCTGGCCGAACAAGGCTTGGCACCCTTGGCACCGATCGGGGACGCCGCCTTCTTCCGACGCCTGTCGCTTGATCTGATCGGCCAATTGCCCCCCTACGAACGACTGGCCGAGTTTGTCTCGGATCAGGATTCCCGAAAACGCGAACGACTGATCGACGAGTTGTTAGGCGATCGGCAGGCATACGCCGGTCACTGGATGAGTTTCTGGAACGACCTGCTACGGAACGATTACACGGGAACGGGCTTCATCACCGGAGGCCGGCGGCAGATCACGGGCTGGCTTTATCAGTCGTTGGTTGCAAACAAGCCGTACGATCAGATGGTCCGGGAACTGGTGAACCCCGGTCCCGAATCGGACGGTTTCGCCCGCGGGATCCGGTGGCGAGGAGACGTGAGTGCCAGTCAGGAGCCCGAAGTTCAGTTCGCACAGAATGTTTCCCAGGCGTTTCTGGGGATCAACATGAAGTGCGCTTCGTGCCACAACAGTTTCGTCGATCGCTGGACGTTGGACGAAACCTACTCTTTGGCCGCAGTGTTTGCCACCCGTCCGTTGGAGATCCACCGTTGTGAAACGCCGCAGAGTCGATATGCGGAGCCTGCTTGGATTTTTCCGGAGCTGGGCCAGATACCGGCGGATGCCCCCCAGCCGGAGCGACTGCGGCAGTTGGCAGAGCTGATGACGCATCCGGACAACGGTCGTTTGACACGCACGGTCGTCAACCGTTTGTGGCACCGTTTGATGGGACGGGGGATCGTGCATCCGGTGGATGCACTGGAGACCCCGCCCTGGGACGCGGATCTGCTGGATTATTTGGCGGTGCACCTGGCGGCCGAGGGTTATGACCTGCAGGCGACGCTACGGCTGATCGCTTCGTCGCAAGCGTATCAAGCGCGGGTTGTCACGGTCGCCTCGACGGCGGATTCCGACGCCGCGGTGTTCCGCGGACCGCAGGCTCGCCGCATGACGGCGGAGCAATTTCTGGATGCGGTCTGGCAGATCACCGGTGCGGGTCCCGACCGGCCGGATGCCTCGGTGCCGTGGCCCGCGGCCGACGAAGGGTCGAGACGGGCGGTCCGCGCGTCATTGATGAACAACAATGCCTTCATGACCTCCTTGGGCCGACCGACTCGCGACCAGATCGTGAGCATGCGGCCGAATGAACTGACCACGCTGGAAGCGATCCAATTGAGCAACGGACAGGAACTGGCCGACGCGATCTCCGTCGGGGCCCAGCGACTGCTGGAACGCGAGCCGGCGGGTCGGGCGGCCGGCGGAGTCGTTGCGGAGGGCTCTCTGCGAGCTGAGCCGCTGATCCATTGGCTGTTCACCGCGGCGCTCTCCCGTTCGCCCACCGAGGCAGAGCTGGCGATTGCCGAAAAATTACTGGGCGAACCGCCCCAGCCGGAGCCGCTCGAGGATCTGCTGTGGTCGCTGTTCATGCTGCCCGAATTTCAACTGGTACAGTGACAGGGAGATGCAACGATGGCCGTGACCGGAGAGGCGGGGAACCGATTTTCGCGCGACTGCCCCGAGAGGGACGTTGCCCGCTCACGACGTGAATTCCTCCAGCAGCTGGGAGCCGCCTCCGTGGCCGCAATGATGGCCGGCCGGCCACGGTTGCTGCGATCCGACCAGGGACTGCCGGTCACGCATCCCGAGCCCACCGCGGATGCCTGCATCCTGATCTGGATGGCGGGCGGGATGGCCGCTCCCGAAACGTTCGACCCCAAAACGTATCATCCGTTCGAAGTCGGAACCCCGGTCGAAAAGGTCATGAGCACCTTTCCGGCCATCGATACGGTCGTCGACGGGATCCAGATCTGCCAAGGGCTGGAGAACCTGGCCAGCATCATGGACCGGGCCACGCTGATCCGTTCCCACGTATTGCCCGATCTGGGGCACATCTTGCATTCCCGGCACCAGTATCATTGGCACACCGGTTATGTCCCGCCCCAGACCGTCGCCTGCCCCCATCTGGGCGCGTGGATGGCTCGCGTACTGGGACCACGCAATCCGGTGGTCCCGGCCTTCATCAACATCGGCCAGCGTCTGGAAGGCATCGGAGAAAACGAAGAGATCAAAGCCTTCACCACCGCCGGCTTCTTTGGCGCCGAATTCGGCCCGCTGAACCTGCCCTACCCGGAACAAGCCGCAGCGGCAGTCCGACCGCCTCGCCAAATGACTCCCGCTCGCTTCAGCAACCGAAATCGCTTCTACCGCCAACTGCTGGATCAGTCGCCTCAGCGGGAAAATATGAGCAGCTATCAGCAGGAATCCATGCTGCGAGCCGTCGACCATGCCTACCGGCTGTTGAGTTCCCAAGAGCGCGAAGCTTTCGATATCAACCTGGAACCGTCGGAAAGCCGGGAAATCTACGACAACAGCCGCTTCGGGCGCGGTTGCTTGCTCGCCCGCCGACTGGTCGAGGCCGGAGCCCGGTTCATCGAAGTGACCACCGAGTACGAACCGTTCTTGCACTGGGATACCCACGCCAACGGACACGCAACCGTGGCACGGATGCACCGCGAGATCGACCGACCGGTGACCCAGCTGATCCGGGACCTCGAAGCTCGCGGGTTGCTCGATCGTACCCTGGTGGTGCTGGCCAGCGAGTTCAGCCGCGACATGATCATCGAAGGGGTTCCCGGTTCCAATGCCCGAGATCAGGCGACCGCTCCCACCGAGGTCTTGCAGGAAATGCAGCACTACGGTTTGCACCGGCATTTTACGGGTTCGTCGTCCGTATTGCTGTTCGGTGGTGGCATGAAGCGAGGGTTCCTGTACGGCCGTTCGGCCCCGGAACGGCCCTGTCTGGCCATCGAAAACCCGGTCTCGGTGATGGACTTGCATGCCACGATCATGACCGCGATGGGCATCAGCCCGCAAACGGCTTTCGATGTCGAGCAGCGACCGTTTTACGTGACCGAAGATGGAAGGGGACAGCCGGTGCGAGAACTATTCGCCTGAGCGGGGCATTTTCTGTCCGCACATCCTCGCGCTTCGCCCACGGGGGCTTGAACCCCGCGGTGGCGAATTTGACTTGTTCCTCGACCGCCATATACTGTAAAACGCGACTGCCAGACGACCGCTCAATAGGAGTCCCGAGCCCGCTTTCAATACGCCGCAGTTGCTGACGATCTGTGTCGTACCGGTAGTGTCGGGCTCTGGCGGCTTCCTCCGGTATCCGCCGGACGGCGGGGTTACCCGCACGGTCGAATTCGACTCCCGAGTTGTTGACGTCGGAATCCACGCATGGTGAATTCGCTGATCTCGGACTCCCAACTGGACCTGCGCCCGCTTCCGCTACCGCCCGAATTCTCTGAAGAAGAGGGGCGATGGTATTCCCTGAGCGACGGGGTGACGACTTGGGATTGGCCGTCCCGCGGCCCGCTGCCGGAAGCGGACCATCTGCCGACGCCCGCCGAGCGGCGGGAGCGCCCTGTTCGTTGCGAAAATACGCTCACGGGTCGCTCCTCGCCGGATGCAGGCTTGCAACACGCCTCAGAAGTATGGATCGAGGGCGGCGTGCTGATGTGCGCGTGCCCCGATTGCCACGCTCCGATGACCGTGCGGCTGTGGTTGTTGGTCGCCGATTGCTGGCAGTGCGGCACCAGTATCGAATTGAGCGAGCGGCAGCAGCGAGCGGCGCATCGTTTGTTGGCAGGGCAGCGGTCGAGTTCACCGTCGCCTGCGGACTCGACCCCCTCCGAAGGTTTGGCGCCTGTATCCTCCCGAGGGGAGTCTGCGGCCCCGCCGACACGTTCGGGCCCGGAAGCGGTGCGGGAATCGCAGCCGGCGCGTTCGAAACCGCCGGTGGCCAGTCTTGGGGCACGACCGTCTCGCAACGTACCGCCACCGCCCGCCAAAAGTTCGCCGGTGCCGTTGCCGGAATTGTCCTCGGAAGCTCTGTCGAGCACGCCGGCGGCCAGTTCGCCAGCACCCCCGCCGGAAGCGGTGCGTAAACGGCGAGTGACGGCCGCCGAGACGCTGGCTCGCCGCCGCTTGGAAGCTTACGCCCCCAGCCACTGGGTGGGCGATATCTGGGATGAGACACCCGCTTGGCTGGTCAGTCTGGTGTTCCATCTGATCCTGCTGATCCTCCTGGCGCTGCTGACCATCCCGCATGACGATTCGGGCAATTACATCGTGTTGAATGCCCAGGTCAGTCACGCCCTGCGGCGGGAAGGCCAACGAGAGATCCGCGATCCGGCGGACGAAATCCGTTTCGATTTACCGATTCCGGAGCACCTGGATCGGGAGGATCGGCAGACGCGTGAGGCGCTGGTGCGTGCGGATCAGGAGGCGCGTGAGCTGCGGTTGATCGAAGACTCCGAGCGCCTGCCGGATTTGGCGGAGGTCAAGCAGCAGATCGGCAGCCCGGAGGGTGCCCGCACGTCGCTGGCCGCCCGCGATCCGCGGGTGCGGGTCGAGTTGCTGCGTCGCGAAGGCGGTACGACCTTGACCGAAGCGGCGGTGGCCCGCGGCTTACGCTGGCTGGCACAGCAGCAACAGCCGGACGGACGCTGGCGACTGGATGGCGCGGCGCGCAGCGATTCGGCCGCCACCTCCTTGGCCCTGCTGCCGTTCTTGGGTGCGGGGCAAACCCACCTGACCGGGCGCTATCGAGCGGAAGTGGCCCAGGGCCTGCGTTGGATGGTTCAGAACCAGACTTCGGACGGGGATCTGCGCTTCGGATCGGCGGGCAACACGGGGATGTACGCTCACGGCCAAGGTGCGATCGTGTTATGTGAGGCGTTCCTGATGACCGGGGACGAAGCGTTGCGTGAGCCGGCGCAGTTGGCCACGGATTTCATTGTGGCCGCCCAATATGCCGATGGCGGTTGGCGGTACAAGCCGAATCACGAAGCGGCGTCTCACGAGCGGCGCGGGGATACCAGCGTGATCGGCTGGCAGCTGATGGCCCTGCACAGTGCCCGCGCTGCGGGGCTGTACGTACCGGACGAGACACTGGAATTGGCCGCCCATTTTCTGGATAGCGTGCAATCCTACGACGGCGCTCGCTACGCCTATCAACCCCAAAACCGGCCCACGCATGTGATGACGGCCGAAGCGCTGCTGTGCCGCATCTACCTGGGGTGGAACCACTCCCACCCCGGTCTGATGCAAGGTGTGCAGTGGTTGTCCGACGAATTCCCGCCCCGGGCCGACCAACCCAACGTCTACTACTGGTACTACGCCGCCCAAACCCTGCGGCATGTCGGAGGCGAACCGTGGGAGCAATGGAATCGCCAACTGCGGGAGATCCTGGTCGAAACCCAGGAGCGAACTGGCCGCCACGCCGGCAGCTGGCCCCCCCGCGGCGACCACTCCGCGGCCGGAGGACGGATCTACATGACCTCCCTGGCCGTCTGCACCCTGGAAATCTACTACCGCCACCTGCCCATTTTTCGTCAAATCCAATTGGATTGACCCGGCCCCGGTGTCTTGAAGGCAGGGCCGGAAACGGCCCCACGCCGCGAGCGGGGGATCGCGGCGTGGCGAGGCGGTTTCGAGGTGGGGGAAGCCGAGCGTTTAGCGTTCGGCCAGCAGCTCGCGGGCGGCTTTGGCCATCGTGGCGAACAGTTCCGGCAACTCCGCTTCCTCCACGGAAGAGAAGGCGATCCGGATGTCACGGTCGCCGTCGGCGATCACGCCCACCCCGTACTTGGCCAGCAGATGTTTGCGGAAAGTCTCCGCGCAGAGCCCCTTCAGTTTCAGGCACATGAAGTAGCCCGCGTTGAAGGGATAGGCTTCCCAGACGTCCTTAAAGTCGGGCGTGTCCAAAACCTGGTGGACCTTGGCGGCTCGCGCTTCCAGGATCTTGCGTTTCTCCTCCTGCTCGCTGGCCATCTCCGGATCGGCCATGGCTCGGACCAGGATCGATTGGGCGGGATGCGAGCAATTCGAAACGCCGCTACGAATGGCCCCGGCCACTTTGCGTTCCAGCGCCTGGTACAAGGCGCCGGTACTGAGGAAGGCCTTGGCGCCAAAGGTCAGCATGCCGGTGCGGAAGCCCCAGACGAACTGCTCCTTGGTCGGGCCGTCCACCTTGATTGCCAGCAAGCGTTCGTGCAACCCGGCCAAGCGAGCGAACAGGGATTCACTCAGCGCGTTTTCGTCGTAGGACAGGCCGAAGTAGGCATCGTCCGTCACGACCACCAGATCGCGACCGTCTTCGACCGCATCCCGCAACAGCCCGATCATCTCCTCCGCTTCGGCCTGCGAGAGCAGGTAGCCGGTGGGGTTGTTGGGGAAGTTCAACACGATGATTGTCTTCCAGCTGCCGGCGCGGGTGGCCAACGCTTGGCGGAAGGCTTCCATGTTGAAGCTGCCGCTGGCATTGAAGAACGGGAACGTCGCCATCTGGGCCCCATAACGGACGCCAAACAGCAGCTCATAGTTCTCCCAGAACTTGTCCGGGACCAGCACCATATCGCCCCGATCGACGAACAGGTCCGCGACCAGGCTGAGTGCATGGGTGACCCCGCCGGTGACGATCGGGAGGGAGAAGGCACCTTTCAGCAGGCTGGGATTGGCAGCCAACAGATGCTGTCGCCAGGCTTCCCGCAAGTCCTTGCGTCCCAGGGCGGGCGCATAGGGCAGGGCGTCGGCCGGGCCCAGCTCCTGCAGGTACTTCATGATCGATTTCAGATGCATCGGCTGGCTGCCCTCGCGAGCGATCCCGATCGTGGCATTGCAACGCGTGGCCTTCTCCTTGGCCTCGGCACTCTGCGCAAGGATCCCCTTGGGGAAGTACATCCGCTTGCCCAGATCGGACAGCAAGCCGTAGATGTGCGGGTTCTCCCGCTCGATCACCTCGTTCAACTCATGGGCCAAGGGGCGCGGCTCGCTGCCGGGCGGCAGCAGCGAAATCGCGGCCCGTAACCGCAGCCGCAACGCTTCCAACTGCTCCCACAACTCCTTGGGGAAACGATCGCCGAACTTCTGGAAGAAAGCGACCACCTCCTCGGTCTCCCGATACCAGGCTTCCCGGTCGATCGAAGACAGCTTCTCGAACTCCTCGGTTGCCAAGTCCAGGCCCGTCAGGTCCAGACTGTCCGGCGTGGGGACATAGCCGATCGGCGTTTTGACCGCATCCGCATCGCCGCGGGCACGATCCAGGATCCATTCGATCACCCGCAGATTCTCGCCGAAACCGGGCCAGACGAAGTTGCCATCCTCATCCTGGCGGAACCAGTTCACATGGAAGATCTTGGGCGGGCGACTCATCCGCTGCCCCATCTCCAGCCAATGCGCGAAGTAATCGCCCATGTTGTAGCCGCAGAAGGGCAGCATGGCCATCGGATCCCGCCGCACTTCGCCCTGCTTGCCGTATTGGGCCGCGGTCCGTTCCGAAGCCACCGTCGCTCCCACGAACACGCCGTGCTCCCAGTCGAAGGCCTGGTAGACCAGCGGAGCCAACTGGGCCCGCCGCCCACCGAAGACAATGGCCGAAATCGGGACCCCGTGATGATGCTCCGTGCGGAAAGAATGCGAGGGACACTGGACCAAGGGGGCCGTGAAACGGCTGTTCGGATGCGCCCCCAAAACCGGCTTGCCATGCTCGTCCTTGGTGTCGGGCGTCCAGCGATTGCCCCGCCAGTCCCAGCCTTCCTTCGGCGGCTCCATGCCGCTCTCTTCCCACCACACCGTGCCCTCGTCCGTCAGCACCACGTTGGTGTAGATCGTGTTCCGCGCGATCGTCTTCATCATGTTCGGGTTGGTCTTGTCACTGGTCCCCGGCGCCACCCCGAAAAAGCCGGTCTCCGGATTGATGGCCCACAACTGGCCGTCCGAATCGATCCGCATCCAGGCAATGTCGTCGCCCACCGTCCAGATCCGATAACCCTTGACCTTCAAACCTTCCGGCGGCACCATCATCGCCAGATTCGTCTTGCCACATGCGCTGGGGAATGCCGCGGCCACATACTCGATGCGGCCCTCCGGATCCTCGATCCCCATGATCAGCATGTGCTCGGCCAACCAGCCCTCCTGCCGACCCAGCCAGCTGGCAATCCGCAGTGCCAAGCACTTCTTGCCTAACAACACGTTGCCGCCGTAGCCCGAGCCAACACTCCAAATCGCGTTGTCCTCGGGGAAATGCAAAATCAAACGCCGCTCGACGTCCAACTCCGCCTTGCCATGCAAACAACGAGTGAACTCGCCGTCACTGCCCAACTGCTTCAATACGTCCTTGCCGATGTGCGTCATGATCCGCATGTTCAGGACCACATAGATGCTGTCGGTCAGTTCGACGCCAATCTTGCTGAAGGGCGATCCGACCGGCCCCATCGAAAAGGGGATGACATACATCGTCCGACCACGCATCGAACCCTGGAAGATCTCGCCCGCCCGGCGATAACCGTCCGCGGGCGACATCCAATTGTTGTTCGGCCCCGCGTCCTCTTGCGACGAAGTGCAGATGTACGTGAGGTGCTCGGTTCGCGCCACATCGTTGGTCGCCGTCCGGTGATAGACGCAACCGGGCAGCTTCTCCTGGTTCAAGAGCTGGATCTCGTTTGTCGAGGCGGCTTCCTGCGTCAGACGCTCTTTCTCTTCTTCGGAACCGTCGATCCATACGATCTGGTCCGGCTCGCACATCCGAGCCATCTCTTCTACCCACTCTTGTAATTCGCGATGATGATTCACAACAACCTCACTCTTGCTAGTTCGTTGGGGCTTCCCGCAAACAATTGCGGAGGCGCACCCCAATACGTACTGGTTGCCGGGTGGCGCGCCCGTCGGAAACGATCCGGTCGCACATTTTGGCGGAAAATAAGGGGCTGTCAATCACCCCCCAGCTGTTTGTCGCTATATCAAGCCCCTTGATCAGGTGCCTAAAAGCACCGCACCGTGCTGCTGATGACAAGCCTGCACCACGTTTTCCCGGATTGCATCGGCTTCTTCGTTCGTCAACGTGCGCTGTGACGAACGGAGTGTAATCGAAAACAGCAGCCTTTTTTTTCCAATTCCATCCTTTTGAGGATCGCGGTAGGTCTCCTGGTAACTCAGCTGCTCGAGAAACTCGCCCGCCGACTGCTCGACCGTCGTCGCGATCGTCTCCCAACGGAGGGGTTCTTCGACAACCAAGTTCAAATCTCGCTCGATAGGCGGGTATGGACTCTGCTCGCGATGCTGGGGGACCAGTCGGGCCGTGGCGGCCAGCAGCGAGAGATCCAGCTCGGCAACGGTTGCCGAGCTGCGCAGCCCGAATTGCTTGCAACCCTCCTCGGAGAGTTCGCCCACAAAGCCCAGCAGCTGGCCGTCCAGTTCCAGCCGAGCGGAACCGCGGGCCGGATCAAATAACGGCTGGTCGGTGTCGACGACGGTCATTCGCGCGGCGGGTCGGAGCGCGTCGAGAATCGCTTGGATGATCCCCTTCAGCCGGAAGAAGTCCCCGCCGATCGTCAGTGCAAGGGACCACTGCTCGCGGGGTAATTGTCCCGATTCTGGCAAATACAAACGCGCGGTCTCGAACAATTCGATCACCGAATTGCCCAACGACTGATTCACCTGCCGCACCGCCAGCAGACTGGGCACCAAGCTGGTACGCAGGCGATCGGCTCCCTGCAGCATCGGCGTACTGGACTGTAACGGCTGCTGGGTGGTCCAGGGCGAGAAGCGTTCGATCCACTCGGCTGGCACGATGCTGGCCGTCATGGCCTCGTTCAAACCGGCCGCGACCAGCACGCCGCGGACGCCGTCCAGGACCCGATCGTCATGGCGGCGGTGAGACGGCACCATCGGAACCCCCACGTCTTCGGGGATCTTGTCGTAGCCATGGATCCGCGCCACCTCTTCGACCAGATCGATCTCGCGCGTCAAATCGGCGCGCCAGCTGGGCGGAGTCGCCCGGATTTCGGTCGGCCCGCACGGCGCAACTTCACAGCCGAGCGCCGCCAAAATACGCTGCACCTGGTCCGGGGCAATCTCGATCCCCAGCACCCGGGGCAGCTGCGCCAGTCGCAACACGAGCGGTTCCCGCGGGGGGATCGGCTGGCCGATATCCAATACGCCTGCGGCCAATTCACCCCCCGCCAATTGCAGGATCAATTGACAACAGCGACGGCTGGCCCAATCCACCCCGACCGGATCCACGCCGCGTTCAAAGCGGTAAGACGAAGGGCTGTGCAGAGCCAGCGTTCGGGCGGTGGTTCGAATCGACAAGGGGGCGAAATCGGCCGCTTCGATCAGCAATTCGGTCGTCGACG
>SLMF01000677.1 GCA_007133715.1 Planctomycetaceae bacterium | reverse complement strand
GTGGCGCTGGCAGGTGCCGGACCCCAGTTGTCCGCCAACGAACGCAAACTGCTGGAACAATTGATCGAAGTCTATCGCCAAGCCGGACTCGAATCGCCCACCGTCGACCAGTGTCGCCAGCAGGCGGCTCACAACGCCAAGTCGGTACCCGAGTTGATCGCGTTGGCAGCGGCCGATGGCGAGTTGGTCGAAATCGCCGCCAGCTACTTTATCCATCGCGACACGGATCAGCAGCTGAAGCAGACGCTGGTCCGGCAAATGAGCGACGGGCAGGGAGCGACGCTCAGCGAGATCCGCGAATGGTTCCATACGACCCGCAAATGGGCCGTTCCCTATTGTGAATATCTGGACCGCACCGGGTTCACCCGCCGCCAGGCCGATCTGCGTTTCCTGGCCGACCCCGAGCCGCTCGACGAACCCGGCGGGTGAACCCGGCTGCGACGCACGCACCCGCGACCGCTCGAACCGGCTCTGAAATCCGACTCGTACGCCAACCCATGTCCGGCTGCGCAAGAAAAGGAGAACACGAATACGCATGGCTTCGCCGCTGGTAACCCTGACCACCGATTTCGGTTCGGGCAGCCCCTATGTCGCGCAGATGAAGGCCGTGATCCTGCGTACCTGCCCCCAAGCGGGACTGGTCGACATCACTCATCAGATCCCGCCCCAGAACATACGTTATGCGGCCCTCGTTCTGGAAGATGTGGCACCCTTGTTCCCCGAAGGAACCACCCATGTGTGCGTGGTCGATCCGGGCGTCGGTACCTCCCGACCCATCGTGCTGGTCCAACATGCAGGCCACTTCTTCGTCGCGCCCGATAACGGACTGCTCAGCCGCGTGGTTCCGCAGGTTCAGCCCGAGCGGGTTTGGGTGGTCACCCGATCCCAATACTGGCTGCACCCGGTCTCCGCGACGTTCCACGGACGGGATATCATGGCGCCGGTAGCAGCCCGAGTGGCCGCCGGCCATCCGCCCGCAGACTTCGGCGAACCCGGGTGGACCTTGACCTCGCTGGATTGGCCGCAGCCGCAGGTCGAGCCCGACCAGATTTGCGGTCAAGTGCTCACCGTAGATTCGTTTGGAAACCTGATCACGAATATCCCTCGCAACGTGCTCGAACGGTGGGCCCGCGGCGATTCCTGCCTGATCGATTGCGCGGGTCACACGCTCCGCGAGTGCGTTCGCACCTATGCCGAACGCCCGGCCGGGACCCCGATCGCGTTGTTCAGCCCGAACCAGCGTCTCGAGTTGGCCGTGGTACAAGGCAGCGCCGCCACCACGCTGGGCGCAGGGCCGGACGCCGAAGTGCGGGTGCGGCGTTTGGCTTCCGAGCCTCTCCCCGCCGACCCTCCCGCATGATCATCCAGGCTGATGCGGCAATCTCCCGCGGAGTGCCGACCCCCGGGCGACTGCGAGGGGTTGCCCACTGCTTGCCGATCGTTTACGTTCGTGCCAGGAGGGTGCGGCACGTGATTCCGCCCCTTCCGGAAATCGATTTGAGAATGGGGGCAGGTCTTGACAATTAACTTTTATGACCGTTAACTTTTATGACCGTCACGGATTTTGGGGAGGCCCATTTCGGTAGCCCAAGCACCCGGCCGAGACCAGGAGATTCTGGCGGTCGGCAACGGGATGACGATGTCTTGGCGTGCAGAAGTCACGAAGTGGTATTACAGCCTGGAGCACGGGCAGGTTTGTCAGCTCATCGACGCCCAGACACTCTGGGGCAACACGATCTGCCGGGTCTGGCTTCCCGCCAGCAACTCGGTGGTGCGGATTCCTGCTTCTCGGCTGAAGCCGCTGGACACAGACGCCCCTTGTTCCCCAGACCACATCGTCTATGTCGCGGCGGGCGGGCGGGTGGCTGACGCGCTGACTCAGGACGTGCTGCTGGCGCCCATCGAATCGTCCGTGATCCCGCTGCCCCATCAGATCTGGGCGCTGGCGCGTGCGATGGCTATGGCGTGGATACGCTATCTTTTGGCGGACGAAGTTGGCCTGGGGCGTGCTGAGCGGCACGAAAGTGAACGGAGTCTACGACGCCAGCGTACCATTGCCCGTTGACGATCCTCGCATTGCTCGGCGCGATCGAGGCGTCCGGTTTCATGGTCTGAAAGGTGGCATTACGAATATGTGCTTACGATTCTCCCACGTGCTCCTGGTTTTGCTCGCACTGGCAAACCTTGCCGCTGCCGATTCGCCTCGTCTGCGTTACTTGATCGAACGGTTGGGAAACGCGGAGTCGGCCGAGCTGGTCGCTCCGGGTGCGGACGGTACGGGTTACGCGTTCGGGTTGCGGCATCGTCGGGGCTCGTGGTCCCGCTTCAACTGGCCCTTGTTCGATCCGGTTCCCGGTTGCCAGGCGGTGGTTTTTCATGCCCGCCGCAGCTTGGGCGAGCCTCCGTCGCTGGTGGTGCGGATTTTGACCGAGGACGGGAACGAATGGCAGGGTCCGCGTTTGGACTTGGCGGATACTTGGCAGGCGTTCCGCTTGACCCACGCGGATTTCCGCTTCTTTCGCGGCGACAGCCCGCAGCCGCCCGCACCGTTTGATTTGGGCCGGGCGGTACAATTCCAAGTGGTCCCCACGACCACCTCCGGTCCGGGGGAAGGTGAATTTCTGGTCGACGCCATTCGTTTCCTGCCCGAGGGGCCGGGTTGGGATGCGGAGAGCGACGAGTTGCGGGCGCCGATCGATCCTCTCCAGGCAGAGTGGCAGCGAGTGGACGACTTGGTGCGGCGTTGGGAGGCGGAGGCGGAGCGTCTGGAGCGGGAGCATCAGCAGGCGGGCCACTGGTTGTCCGAGCTGGAGGGTCTCTTGTCTGCCGGGCGGGACCCCGGGCGAACGGTGGAAGTGAGCCGAGGTTTGGCCGATCGCGTGCTGCCGTGGCACCAGCCGCCGCAATGCCCGGCATCGCCGGAGGCAATGCCGGGCGTCGTCTGGGAGGATTTCCGCCAGCGGGTGGCGGCGGCGGACGAGTCGCCCGTGTCGCTGATCGAATTGAGCCCCGATTTGCCGCTGCAGCAAAACAGGCTGTATGCTGCCCCGCCACAACCGGCGCCCGAGGTGGTCGACGTCGAGGGCATGATTCGAGTGCGGCATCGGCTGCGGTTCCGCGACGACGACAGCCAGCAGGTCGTGTTTACGGTGCTGCCGCTGCCCGAACCGCGGGACCTGGAAGGGCAACGGCTGCTGCTGCGGATGCGTTGCACCGCCGCCGCGCTGAACGAGGAAATGCCGCTGGTCTTGCGGCTGTTCACCGAATCGGAGGAGCCCGGCGAATCGTGGGGCGATTTGACGCCTCGGACCATGCCGGGCGGGGAGTGGACGGAAGTCGAGTTTGACGTGTCGCAACCGTTGCGGGGCACGCGG
>SLMF01000026.1 GCA_007133715.1 Planctomycetaceae bacterium | reverse complement strand
TCAGGTCTTGCAGGGTGATATGAATGTGCGACATTCGCCGGAGGATCATGAACGCCATCCCGCGTGCCCGCGGACGTACCCGTTTGAAGGTCGAGCCGTTATTGACTCGCGCGTCGGTGATGACCAGGGAATCCATTGCCACCGTTCGGCCACGGTTCTGATCCGGGTCCTGGGCGTTTCCCAGGGCGCTGCGGATCACCTTCTCCAACATCCGGGCGCCTCGCTGGGGCATGTAACGCAGAATATCCAGCGCCTCGTCCGCGTATTTTCCCCGCACCAAGTCGGCCAGCGGCCGCACCTTGCGCGGGCTGATACGGGCATTGCGGTGCATTGCTTGGAATGCCATGTTTCTTGCCTACCTTACTTAACGCTTGCCTTTGCCACCGTGCCCCCGGAAGATCCGGGTGGGTGCGAACTCGCCTAGTTTGTGCCCGACCATGTCCTCCGTGACGAACACCTTCAGGTGCAGTTTCCCGTTGTGGACCAGGAAGGTCTGCCCTACGAATTCGGGTACAATCGTGCATGCCCGAGCCCACGTCTTGATGGGCTCCTTGGTTCCCGCCTCGTCTTGCTTCTGCACCTTGCGATACAGTTTGAAGTCGACAAACGGTCCTTTTTTCAGTGACCTGCTCATGCGTGCCTCGGACTCCGATTAACCGCCCAGTTTCAATTGTCCATATCGCCGCGAGCGGCGCCGCCGTACAATAGCCGCATTGGACGGCTTGCGGGACTTCCTGGTCGAACCGCCCTTGGCCGGCACCCCTGTCGGACTGACCGGATGCCGACCGCCCTTGGTCCGACCTTCACCGCCCCCGTGCGGGTGGTCGACGGGGTTCATACAGGTTCCGCGAACATGGGGGCGACGCCCCAGCCAGCGGCTTCGTCCCGCCTTGCCCAAGGTGATGTTCATGTGATCCGTGTTACCCACCTTGCCGATCGTCGCCCGGCAGCTGGCCGGAACCCGCCGGATCTCGCCGCTGGGCAACGTGATCTGTGCCCAGTTGCCGTCGCGAGCCATCAGCGAGGCACTCGCACCGGCACTGCGGCACAATGCTCCCCCTTGCCCCGGACGCAACTCGACATTGTGAATGGTCGTACCCAAGGGGATCCGTTTCAGGGGCAGCGAGTTGCCGACGTTGGGCGGCGCCTCGGCTCCGTTTTCGATCCGCTGGCCGACTTTCAAGCCGTCGGGGGCCAGGATATATCGTTTCTCTCCATCCACGTAGTACAACAACGCGATGCGGGCACTGCGGTTGGGATCGTATTGGATCGAATGGACGCGAGCCGGCACACCCTCTTTGTCGCGGCGGAAGTCGATCACGCGGTACTGGCGTTTATGCCCCCCACCCCGGTGGCGCACGGTGATCTTGCCTTGGTTGTTGCGGCCGCCGGTTTTGCGGAGCGGACGCAGCAGCGACTTCTCGGGCTTCGCGCCCGGCGTCAAGTCGGCGAAGTCGCTGACCGTCGCGCCCCGGCGTCCGGGACTGGTCGGCTTGTAAGAGCGGATACCCATAGTGTGTCTTCTTGCCTTTGCGGCCCTGGGGCCGGAATCTTAGAAAAAGTTAATCCGATCTTCCGCGTTCAAGGTGACCACGGCCTTCTTCCAGTTCTTGGTGTGGCCTTTGCGGAAGCGGTGGCGGCGAGGCTTGCCCACACGCGCCTGCGTCCGTACTTTGGTCACCCGCACGTCGAACAGCTGCTCCACAGCCGTCCGCACATCCTCTTTGGTCGCCAACGGATTGACTTCGAATCCATACTGATTGTATTCGTTGGCGTGGAACACGCCCTTTTCGGTCACCAGCGGCTTGAGGATCACCTGATGCGGCGCCAGAGCCAGCCGCGGAGTCTTGACGGTTGCCTTCTTCGGCGAGGTTTTACGCATCGCTTTCACCCACCTGTTCCTGATGGTTGTCACTGCCGGCCCCATTGTCCGTGCCGGCCCCATTGTCCGTGCCGGCGGGGGCCAAGCCGCACAGGGCATCCAAGGCCGCTCGGGTCACCAGCATCCGCTGCGGCTGCAGCACGCACAGGGCATTCAAGTCGCCGACGGTCGAGACCGAAACCTGGCGGATATTGCGGGCACTGCGGAGAACATGAGGGTCATAGACGGCCGTGGTGACCAACGTGGTCTGATCTGTCAAGTTCAGCGCCCGCAGGATCGCGGCCATTTCTTTTGTCTGCGGCTGCTCGAAAACCAACTGGTCGATTATCGTCAGTTTCCCGGCCCGAATCTTGGTGGCGATCGCCATCCGCGTGGCCGCGCGGACCGCCTTGCGGGGAAGTCGATAGCCGTAGTTTCGTGGGCGCAGAGCATGAATATGCCCACCGCCTCGTCGAATCCCCGACCGGCGAGACCCGGCTCGCGCGTTGCCCGTGCCCTTCTGCCGATACATCTTCCGCGTCGAACCGGCAACCTCGCTACGCGACTTGGTTCGCGAGCCACCCTGCCGCCGGTTGGCCTGATACATGACGACCACGTCATGCAGTAACTGCTTGTTGATCCGCGGCGCAATCTGATCCGGGTCCACCTGGTAGGTGTCCACCTGAACTCCGTTGCGATCGAAAACTGCTAACGTTACCATGACAACCCTTCAGCGCCCCTTGCGCACCCAATTGTGCTCAACCGACTTTGTTCGTTTCCTGAATCACGAGCAAACCGCCATTCGGTCCGGGGACGGCTCCCCGCACGAGCAGCAGATGGTTCTCGGGATCCACTTTGACTAGCTTGAGATTGCGAGCCGTGGTACGCACATTCCCGTACTGACCCGCCATGCGAACCCCCTTGAAGAGCCGGCTGGGGTCGGCACTCATCCCAGTGCCGCCTGCGTGGCGATGCACCTTCTTGACGCCGTGGGAGGCTCGCTGGCCGGAGAAATTATGGCGTCGCATCACACCGGAGAAGCCACGCCCCTTGCTGGTGCCGATGACGTCGACCGCCCGCACCTCGGCAAAGGCCTCGACGGTGACTTCCTGGCCGACTTCCCAGCCTTTGACCGGGCCGCGAAATTCGCGAATGAACCGCTGGGGCTCGCAATTCGCCTTGACCGACAGGGCGACCCCGGCCGCCGTACGCCGCCGCGAACGCTTGCTGGTGATATTCGCTACCTGACCACGCTCAGACCGACTCGCTTGACTGGGACGACTCCGCTTACCCCGCGGTCGCTTTTTGTCCAGATACCCTAACTGGACCGCCTCGTACTGGTCGCGCTCCTTCGTCCGCAACTGAAGGACATGACACGGTCCCGCCTGCAATACCGTCACCGGTACCGCTCGGCCGGACTCGTCGTAGATTTGCGTCATCCCGACCTTTTGGCCGAGTATACCCTTCACCATTGGTCTGTATCCTGTAGTCAGTCGCCTCCGGGAGCGTGGGGAGGGTTCCCC
>SLMF01000570.1 GCA_007133715.1 Planctomycetaceae bacterium | reverse complement strand
TCCGTCAGGTTGGTCAACTGCGACAGATACGGGACCGCCTCGTCCGTGAGCGACGTCTGCTGGAGACTCAGCCAAGTCAGCTGATCCAGTTGGACCAGCTGTTCCATGCCGGCATCGGTGACCGGCGTCATCATCAAATTCAACCGGGTCAAGCTGGGGAATTGCTGGAGGTATTCCAGAGCCGAATCGACGATCGCGGTGCCGCCGATATCCAGCGTCCACAACTCCTTGAGATCCTTCAAGTAGTTCAAACCCTCGCCATGGAGCGACAGGCGCCGCAAGTTCAAGCGGCGGAGTTGCGTCAGCCCGGCCAGCGGCTCCAGACCGGCATCGGTCACGTTGAAGGCTTGCGCGACGGACAGGTCGTCCAACTGCTCCAAAGCCGCCAGCTGCTCCATCCCGTAGTCGCTCAAACCTAACGAATCCTCGACCGCCAGCGTCCGCAACTGGGGCATCTGGGCCAGGTACTCCATCCCGATGTCACCCACCGACCGGCTGCGGACCCGCAGGGCCACCAGCGACTCCATCGCGATCAGCGGCTCCAGACCGCTGTCCCCGATCATGTCGCTCCCACGGACATCCAGCATGCGGACACGCGGCAATTGGGCAATGTAGCCCATGCCGGTATCACTGATGTAGTTGTCCGTCAGGTACAAGTACTCCAGTTCCGGCAATTCCTGCAGGACCAGCAGGGCTTCATCGCTCATGCTGGTCATGCGGTGCAGCCGGAGGTCGTTCAACGCCTGGAGCGCCGCCAGCTGCTGCAGGCCGTCATCGGTCATGCTGGTGTAGCTCAGCTCCAACCGCTGCAACTGGGTGAGGCGGGAGATCACGGCCAGGGAAGCATCGCTGATTTCCGCGCCTCGCAGGGAGAGGACTTCGAGGTCGGTCAGTGCCTGCAGCGGCTCGACCTCTTCGTCCGAGACACTTTGCGCGGTGAGGTCCACGCCGATCACGCGGCCTTGGGGATCGTATTGGACACGGCCGTCGAGCTCAAGGAACCTGGCGAGCCATCTACCGAGACGCTGGCGGCCTTGGGGATCGTATTGGACACGGCCTTCGAGCGCTTCCACCCTCGCCACGGCCGCCAGCGCTTCCTCCGAGAGCGTCACGGACTCCTCCGGATCCGGCGGGGCTTCCACCACGGGAGCCGGGACCTCTTCCGGCGGAGGTACCACCGGGTCCGGTTCGATGCCGCAGCCTGCGACGACCAAACACACCGTTGCCATCCCTGCCGCCCACCACGACCTGAACCTGAAACTCATCGCTGCTCCTTGTTTGCGTGCTCCACAAAATACCGACTCTCTGCAGCGCATCCCGGGCGTCACGGTCGATCACCCGGGAAGCGCTGGGGTTGCAAAGTCTAGGTGACCGGCCTTCCCACGGGCACCACGTCGGTCTCCCGAGTGGGCACCAGTCGCAGATCGGGCACATCCGGGACCTCGACGCCCCGTTTGCGCAAGGCGTGTGCGACGGCCGGTTTGAAATCTTCCGGCGCGGCTTCCAGACCCGCTTTGAGCGCCTCCACCGCCTCGTCGACCGGCAGCCCTTCCAAACACATCACCGCGTCCTCCCGCAGCTGCTCGTGCTGCAGCAGGGCGGCGACCGGGTCCACCGCTTCCGCCCCGGCGATCTGCCACGTCATCCACAGCACATCGCGGCGAAACTGCATCGGCGGTTCGTCCGAAATCAACGCGACCAACTCGGCCGCCACCGCCGCGGCTTCCTCCGCCGCGCCGGGACGCCCCGCATGATAGACCACGTTCTGCATGGCCCGATTGGCCGCCCGCGCGATCTCGAATTCCCCTTCCATGGCAATTCCCGCCAAGGGTGCGATGGCCGGCGCACCGACTTGGCCCGCCGCATCGCGAGCCGCCGCCCGCGCGTCGTGATTGGTGCTCTGGATCTGCTCGACCAGCAGTTCAAGGGTCAGTTCTTCGGCTTCCATCGTGATAAACCTCGTCAAAAGAGGGAAAAATAATCGTTGTCCATCCGCTGCCAAACCAGGAATCGTGCCTAAATCACGTAAGGATACCGCTCGGGACGCCCCATCAGACGCCGCGCGAATTCGTCTCCCACAATCTCCCGCTTGCTGTGATCCCAGTGGAGCTTGCGGCCTAACACAAAGGACAAATTGCCCAGAATCGTCAGGATCGACACGTCCACACCGGCTTCCACATTCATGATCGTCTTCTCGCCGGTTCGGATCCCGTGGAACCAATCCTCCATGTGCCCCGGACTGCGGCGAACGTCCTCGGCTCCCGGACCCGGCTCCCACTCGCGAGCCTTACGCTCGGCCCAGGTGCCGCCGTCACCACCCCAGTGGTGGAACGTGCCGTCGCTGCCCGTGTACAGAGCCCCATAACCGGGACGCGAGATCCGCCCGCCCGGCTCACGTCCCGTACGCTCCTCCGGGGGGACCGGGTTGCCCGGCTGGTTCCACGTCAACACCCAATCCGGGTCCTTGAACGTGTACGTGACGTTGATCGTCACCGCCGAATCCCACAAGCCACGCGAGGGCGCTCGACCCGTCGCCTCGATCTCCACCGGGCCCGTGCCGTCCGCACCCATCCACCACATCGCACAACTCATCACGTGAGCCCCGCGGTCGCGGATCTGACCGCCGCCCGATTCCATCATCCAACGGAACGTGCCATGGGCATAACCCGGATTGTAAGGACGATAACGCAAGGGACCCAACCACATGTCCCAATCCATGTTCTCCGGCGGATCCCGATCCGGGGCCGTACCACCCTGCGGACTGGGGTAGTGCCAGCAGTCCACCCGGCTGACGTCGCCGATGTTCCCATTGGCCAGGTAACGGTGGGACAGATAAGCCTCCGGTTGGCTGCGACCTTGCGAGCCGACTTGGACGGCAATGTGGTTGCGGTTGCAGACCTCGATCATCGCCCGGCCCTCTTCGATCGTGCAGCAGGCGGGCTTCTCCACATAGACATGCTTGCCCGCTTCGGCCGCATGCACGGTCTGCAGCGCGTGCAGGTGATCGGGCGTGGAAATCACCACCGCGTCGATGTCGTCGCGGTCCAGGATATAGCGGTAGTCGCGATAGACATCCGCCTGCGGCCCGGCGGCTCGCGAAGCGTTCTCCAGACGGCCCTCGTCCACATCACACACCGCCGCGATGTTCGCTTGGCCCCGATCCATCCGGCCACGCATCCCTCGCAGGTGGCCACCCCCCATGCCGCCTACGCCGATGAAGCCGAACGTCAGGCGCTCGCTGGGAGCCGCGTCGTCCGCTCCCAATACGCCCGAAGGAAGGAAGTAAGGCAGCGCGATGCCGGTTGCGGTGGCTGCCCCGCCGGTTTTCAAGAAGCTCCGCCGCGACAGCTCCTTCTTGCGATTGCTCATCATTGACCTTTCCCAAAATGACACTCAAAAAGAATTGAACTCCGTCTCGCGGGTTCCTGGAGGACGCAGATACCGTCCGGCCAGCAATCCTCGTCTCGGATCTTATACGCCCCGGCAGGCATGTGCAAGCTTCCCAAGCCCCCGCCTATGCCAAGGCTTTATCCGAAATGTCTTTACGGCACCAGGCCCCCTCCCAGCGAATGCACCGCACGGCTTTGTAAGCCTGTTGTTTCGCCTCCGCAATCGAATCCCCCAAGGCGGTCACCCCCAGCACGCGCCCGCCCGCATTGACAATCTGACCGTTCCGCTCCGCCGTCCCCGCGTGAAATACCTTGACGTCCGGTAATTGGGCCGCTTCCGCCAATCCGCGAATCGGCTTGCCCGTCGCATACGAACCCGGATAGCCTTCACTGGCCATCACAACACACACCGCAGGACGCGGATCCCAACGCAGGGGCTCCGCCTGGTCCAAACGCCCGTCCACCGCTAACTCCAAAACCTCCACCAAATCGCTCTGCAGTCGCATCAAAATCGGCTGGCATTCCGGATCCCCGAACCGCACATTGTATTCCAGTACCTTCGGGCCCTGACGGGTGAGCATCAAACCGGCATAAAGCACGCCCTGGAACGGCGTGCGGGAGCGTTTCAGCGCATGCACGGTCGGCACAAAAACATGCTCGTTTATCCAAGACTGGAGGGCCTCGTCCACCAGCGGAGCAGGGCTGTAGGCCCCCATGCCACCCGTATTGGGGCCAAGGTCTTGGTCATAGGCCGGCTTGTGATCCTGTGCCGGAGGCAACGTCAACAGGGTGCGCCCGTCGGTGATCGCCAACACGCTGGCTTCCTGACCGTCCAAACGCTCTTCGATCACCATCTCCCGGCCCGCCTCACCGAACTCTTCCTGGCGAGCGATCCGATCGATGGCTTGCAGGGCATCCTCGCGGTGCGAGCAAACAATCACGCCCTTACCGGCAGCCAGCCCTGCGGCTTTCACGACCACCGGCGCCACCTGCCCTTCCTCGGGGTAACGTTCCAGGATGAATTGCTCGGCGTCCTCGGCGTTGCGGAAGATCTGGAAATCGGCGGACGGCACATCCGCGTGCCGCAGGAGCTGTTTGCAAAAGACCTTGCTGGCCTCCAAGCGGGCCGCCTTGCGCGTGGGGCCGAAGACCCGTAGTTTCGCCGCCTGGAAGGCGTCCACTATCCCCTCGGCCAGCGGGGCTTCGGGACCGACCACCGTCAGCCCGACCGCATTGGTACGGGCGAAATCGATCAGGGCGGGGAAATCATCGGCCGCCAAGTTGACGTTCACCGCGTCCTCGGCTGTCCCCGCATTGCCCGGCGCCACATAGACCTGCTCGACCCGCGGACTCTGCCCGATCTTCCAAGCTAACGCGTGCTCGCGCCCGCCATTGCCCACAATCAAAACATTCATCGAACTCGACGTTCCTTTCTAGCGTGTTAAGCGGGCGCCGCGATCCGGTCTTTACCTACCCAGGGGCGGAGCACCGAAGGGATCACGACGGAACCATCCGCCTGCTGGTGGTTTTCCAACAGAGCGATCAGCGCGCGGCTGATGGCCACTGCCGTACCATTCAGGGTGTGTACGAACCGGGTCCCCTTCTGCCCCGTGATCTTGTAACGCACCTGCATCCGCCGCGCTTGATAATCGGTGCAGTTCGACGTGCTGGTCACCTCGCCAAAGTCGCCACGACCCGGCATCCACGCTTCCAAATCGAATTTGCGATAAGCGGGACCTCCCAAATCGCCCGTCGCCGTGTCGATCACCCGGTAGGGGATCTCCAAGCCGTCGAATATCCGGCACTCCAGCTCGCAGAAATGGTCCAGCATGGCCTCGCTCTGCTCGGGCAGTGTAAAGGCGAACATCTCGAGCTTGGTAAACTGATGGACCCGGTAGATGCCACGCGTGGCCCGCCCGTGCGCTCCCGCCTCCGTCCGGTAACAGTGACTGATGCCGCACAGCTTGATCGGCAATTGCTCGGCAGGCACGGTTTGTTCGGCGTACAGTCCGCCCAGCGTGATCTCCGCCGTGGCGACGAGACTGAGGTCCGAGTTCTCGATGCTGTAGATCTGCGTCTCCGGCCCGCGGGGCAAGAAGCCGGCACCGGCCACGATCGCATCGCGCGCCAGATCCGGCGTGATCGTGGGCGTGAAACCGGCCTCCAACAGCACGTCCAAGGCATAACGTTGCAACGCCAGCTCCAACAAGACGGCTTCGTTCTTGAGAAAATAGAAACCGTGCCCCGTGGTCCGCGCGCCGCCCGCCAGATCCAGGAGATCCAAACGCTCGCAAATCGCGACATGGTCCTGCGGGGCAAAATCGAATTCGGGCAACGGCGTCGCGCCCCGGCGTAACTCCCGACTGGCTTGCTCGTCCCCAATCGGCACCTCGGGATGGGTTAGATTGGGGATGGCCAGCTGCAACTGCTGGATGGCTGCCTCCAGCTGGTCGTGCTCGAACTGAGCCGCGTCCTTCTCCGCACGCAACCGACGTCCCTCCGCCTTGCGCGCCTCGCGCTCCCGCTCGTCAACCGCCTGACCAATCGTCTTCGAAACGTCGTTCGCCCGCCGATTCAACTGCTGGACTCGGGTCAGTTTCTCCCGCCGCTGCCGCTCCAGTTCGACCAACTGCTGTACGTCCACCTCCGCCAGACGACGCTGGCAGTTTTGCTGGACAAGCTCCGGATTCTCCACGATGTACTTGCGATCAAGCATGAGCTACCGAGACCCCTTCGTCGTCAGAAGGCATTGTGGCCAGTTCGTGCCACAGACAGGCACTGGCCTGACTCCCGCGATGGAGCGCGGCCAGCGAGAACTTTTCGTTCGGGGCGTGCATGTTGTCGTCATCCAACCCCCACCCCAACAGGAGGCAAGGCACGTCCAAATGCCGATTGAATTCACTCACAATCGGGATCGAGCCCCCCTCGCGAATCAACACCGGAGCCCGCCCGAAACCGGCTTCGACGGCCCGACAAGCGGCCGCCAAATAGGGATGCTCGCGAGGCAGCAGGAAACCGGTCGAACCGTGCAACAGCTCCAATTGCAGGCGAATTCCGGGCGGGCAACGTTCCTCGAAAAACCGTTGCAACGCCGCCGTGATCGCCTCCGGCTGCTGGTCGGGAACCAAACGGAAACTGAACTTGGCCACCGCCCGCGAGGGCAGCACCGTCTTGCCCCCCTCGCCCTGGTAGCCTCCGACGATCCCATGCACATCGAAAGAGGGACGTGCCCACCGCCGTTCAAGCGTCGTGTAGCCCGCCTCGCCCGCCAGCGAGTCGACCGCCAATTGCTGACGAAACCGCGCTTCCTCAAACGGCAATCTGGCAAGCTCCTCCCGGTCGCTCGCGCTGAGCGGCTGCACATCTTGATAAAAGCCCGGGAGCTGAATTCGCCCCTGATCGTCGATCAGTGCGGCCAGCAAACGCGCGGCGGCGTTGATCGGGTTCCCTACCGCTCCCCCAAAACTGCCCGAGTGAAGATCGTGAGCCGGACCCTGCAATCGTAACTCGTAATAGGCGATGCCCCGTAAACCACACGTTATCGCGGGCTGGTCAGGGCCAAGCTGCGGGGTGTCGCTGATGACAATCACGTCACATGCCAAACGCTCCGACGCCTGGCCCAGGTAGCGATTCAACGAGTGGCTGCCGACCTCCTCCTCTCCCTCCAACAAAAACTTCAATTGCACCGGCAGCTTTCCCACCGTCTTCAACCAAGCTTCTGCACCATGCAGGTGCGTCAGCATTTGGCCTTTATCGTCGGTGGCTCCCCGCGCGTAAATGTTGCCATCACGTACGGTCGGCTCGAAAGGCGGGGTCCGCCACTCATCCAGCGGATCGGGCGGCTGGACATCGTAGTGCCCATAAACCAAAATGCACGGAGCCCCCTCGACAGGAGGCGATTCGGCATACACCAAGGGCGAGCCTTCCGTGGGGATCAACTCGCTGCTTAACCCGAGTCCCTCCAGACGGCGAAGCAACCAGCACGCTGTCTGGTGGATCGCGTCGCGACAGGTCGGATCGGCACTCACACTGGGATAACGGAGCAGGGCACACAAATCCTCCTCGAAACGCGCGCGATGCTCCTCCAAATACTGCTGAACTTGCTGGATCACTTGCTTGCCGTCTCCCGGGGATCGGTCGTACCGCGAACTTTCGGGGAAGTGCCGCCGCGAACACACCACTCGGTGGCCCCCAGTGATCGCCCCGAACTCTCCTGCATTCCCTCTTCACGAGCCATACAATATAATGAGATTCGCCCCGGGTCGCTATTGTGGGCACGGTCCAGTCGTGCTCGAATCTGACTTTCGCGTCGCGTCAAGCTCAAAAAGGGGACCGCTTTGCCGTCGAAGACCCAAGCCGCCGTCGCCGAGCCTCCTCTTGTCAGGACGGTCCCGCGTGTCGAAGATCCCCGGCGTCGACCTCGTCGCCAGCCGCGCTACCACGTCTTGCTGTGGGATGACGATGACCATACCTACGAATATGTGATTCGCATGCTGAAAGAACTCTTCGGCCATCCCGCGGAAAAAAGTTTTCAAATTGCCCAACAGGTGGACCGGGCAGGAAAGGCCATCTGCTTGACCACCACCCGCGAGCATGCTGAGTTGAAGCGGGACCAGATTCACGCCTTCGGTCGTGATCCGCTGATCGCCAGCTGCCAGGGCTCGATGTCCTCCACCATCGAACCTGAACCCTCTTGAATGACGCGGGCTTGGGCCGCTGCGCCGCAGGGAAATAAGGCGGGTCCCCTGCGGCATCACAATTCAGCGTCTCGGAGCTACCTGAACGTGGGGAAATACTGGCCCCCGTATTGAGCCGCATCCCCCAGCTCTTCTTCGATCCGCAACAGCTGGTTGTACTTGGCCATCCGGTCGCTGCGGGACGCGGAACCCGTCTTGATCTGGCCGGTGACCAGAGCGACCGCCAAGTCGGCGATGGTGGCGTCTTCGGTTTCCCCGCTACGGTGACTGGTGACACTGGTGTACCCGTTGCGGGCGGCCAATCGAATGGCTTCGATCGTTTCCGTCAGGGTTCCGATCTGGTTCACCTTGATCAGGATGCTGTTGGCAATCCCCTGCTCGATGCCGCGTTGCAGACGTTCGGTGTTGGTCACGAACAGATCGTCGCCGACCAACTGGACGCGATCGCCCAGACGTTCGGTCAGCATTTTCCAGCCGTCCCAATCGTCTTCGCTGCAGGCATCCTCGATCGAACAGATGGGATATTTTTCCAGCCAGCCTTGCAGGAAGTCGACCATGCCCGCAGAGTCCCGTTGTTTGCCGTCGATGGTGTAGAGACCTTTTTCCGCATCGTAGAACTCGGTGGCCGCCACATCCAGCGCGATCTGCACCTGGTCACCGGCTTGGTACCCGGCGGCCGCGATGGCTTCCAGGATCAGGTCCAACGCCTCGACATTGCTGCCCAGATCGGGAGCAAAGCCGCCTTCGTCACCCACCGACGTACTCAATTTGCGCTTGCTCAGTACCTTTTTCAGGTGGTGAAAAATTTCGGTGCCACAACGCAGGGCGTCACTGAAGGTCTCGAAGCCCAAGGGCATGACCATGAATTCTTGGACATCGACCGAATTATCGGCGTGCTGGCCCCCATTGACGATGTTCATCATCGGGGCGGGCAACAGGGTGGCTCCACATCCGCCCAGATAACGGTACAAGGGCTGATTGGTGTAATGGGCTGCCGCTTTGGCCACGGCCAGCGAGACGCCCAGAATCGCATTGGCCCCCAGTTTCTGCTTGTTCGGCGTGCCATCCAGCTCGATCATCGTCTGGTCGACACCGCATTGATCCAAAGCGTCCATGCCTTCGATTTCCGCCGCCAACAGGTCGTTGACGTTGTCCACGGCTTTCATGACGCCTTTGCCCAGAAAACTGGCCGCATCGCCATCACGCAACTCCCAAGCTTCGTGGACTCCCGTGCTGGCCCCGCTGGGGACCGCAGCACGCCCAAAAGACCCGTCCACCAGGGTCACATCCACCTCAATCGTCGGGTTTCCGCGACTGTCCAGAATCTGCCGAGCGTGAATGTCCGCAATGGTACTCATGGTAGGGCTTCCTCTCCGATTACGTTTTTCCGCAGGAATCAAAGGGCCCTATTGTGACGCAAAGCGGACGGGGTGCCTAGCCCGCCCCCCACGAAAAAAAACCTCGCGCTGCGATGCAACGCGAGGTAAAGGGAGGTAGCGACGTCGTGCGCCGGAAGGTGGATTTGCGATCAACGGAATCCGTAATCGCTGTTGGTGTAGTCGAAATCGCGGTCCGTGAGACCGACATTCAACTGGAGATTCAAGTAGGTGTACTCTTCAAGTATGGGGGGCGCCTCCCCGGGACGCTGCGGAAATCCGTAAGCGGCATAGCGGATCGGAAGGTTCAATTCGTCGTCGATGAAGATCTGGGCCAAGTGGAATTCGACGCCGGGGCCGGGCTTGTCGTGTCGCAACTGCAACAGCGTGCAGCTCCGGCCGTTGATCGTCGCATTCTCGTGAAAACTGACCTGACAGGTGCTGGAGGCCGATTGCTTCTCCTCCTCGCCCCGCTCGATCAGCTTTTTCACCAAATTCTCGATGCCCACATCGGTGATCGGGTACAGTTGGTTTCGCATCGCGATGGTACCGGTCGGGTACAACCAAACGGCGGGCAGGAAGCGTGCCATGCCGGTGCCTTCGCGTGCCACCAGTTTCCCGTTGTTCTGCCCCTCGACGTACAGCACCTCACGCCCCCGGGTACTGGCCGGACGCAGGAAATTCATGTAGACGCTGAAGGGCGTGACCAACCGGCCATCGACCACGCGACGATTGCGGACCTTGAGCTGGATGTATTCATGTTCACCCAGTTGGCCATTTACCCGCTCCCGCTTGACCAGAATGGCCGTGTAATCGACCACCGACTCCTGCATGATCTCCAGACCACCGCGGGCCATATCCAGCGCCGGGTCCAGAGGATGGCGTTGCGGTTTCGCGGGGCTTGCGGTGGCGACCCGCAACACGGGCTCGGTCAGCTCGTCACGACTGCGAGCAGCTTCATTCCCCCCAACGGTGGCGGGAGCCATGGCGGCCAGCAGGATCCCGATCAGGCTGGAAAATTGGAAACACAGAAAAAACTTCATAAGACGAGATCTCCTATCCCGGGAGGGGGGGGTTCGAAGCATTTCCCGACGACGTGCCATGCCTACATCTGACCTTCCGTGGCCGCCCTGGCGTTCAGGGGTTCACGTGATTGTATCGCCCGCCTCCGTCGTCAATAATTAGCTCCGTCAGGCATCGTGCCAGCTCTTACCCAGAGCGTGCATTCGTCGCGTGCCCTTGTTTCGCCACGACCGCGACGAATTCGCCTATCATACCATCAAACCAGCGAGGAAGGGGAGACGGTTTCGTGACGTCCGAAAAACTGTTAGTGGAAGCGGTCGTATCGGAGATGTTCGGTCAGAACGCGTTTATCGTCCGGTTGGAAGGACGAAAAGACGGTGTGATCGTCGATCCGGGCTTCGAGTCCGACAAAATTATCGAGCGCGTGCAGGAGCTGGGGTTGACGCCCGCAGCGATCCTGAACACGCACGGTCATGCGGATCATATCGCTGGAAATGCCGCGATCAAGGAAAGGTGGCCGGATTGCCCGCTGGTGATCGGGGCCGAAGATGCCTATAAGCTGACCGACGCCAACGCGAATCTGTCGCAAGGATTCGGCTTCGGACTGATCAGCCCCCCCGCGGATGTGCTGGTCAAAGACGGACAGCAATACACGGCTGCGGGCATCGTTTGGGAGGTGCTGGGGACGCCCGGACACAGTTGCGGACATGTGGTTTACCTGTGGAAAGGCGGTACGCCTTGGGTTGCCCTGGTGGGAGATGTACTCTTTCGAGGGAGTGTCGGCCGCAGCGATTTTGCGGATAGTGATCCCCGCCAGCTGACCGATTCGATCCGCGGAAAGCTGTATGCTCTTCCGGAAGATTCCGAGGTTTTTCCGGGGCATGGTGAGGCGACAACGATTGGCGACGAAAAACGGTTTAACCCGTTTGTGCCGGCCTGAACCACGTGCGGGGCTTTACGGATGATGATGTTTCCTGGGGAGGGTCTCCAAATTCATCCGCGGAACACCGAGAGCCCGCCTCACGAGGCCGGGTTCCACGCGACGTTGCTGGACGGTACGCCCGTTCGCCTTCGTCCGGTTACTGCGGCAGATAAATGGCGGATCGAAGAGGGGCTGTCGCGGATGTCGCCCGGCTCCATCTACCACCGCTTCTGCCGGAATGTGGCGGAGCTTTCCTCCCGCGAACTGCGGTACTTGACCGAGGTGGATCAGGTTCGCCATATCGCCTGGGGTGCGGTCGATCCGGAGGACCCCGAGGAACGGGGCCTGGGGGTCGCTCGCTTGGTGCGCGATACCGAAATCGCCAGCCGAGCGGAAGGGGCGGTGACCGTGATCGACCCCTATCGAGGAGTCGGTTTGGGAACCCTGCTGCTGGCAACGCTGTGCGCGCTGGGCCGCCGCCAGGGTATCCGGACGTTTCGAGCTTGTATTTTGCCCGAAAATCAGCTGGTGATCGATTGGTTCCGCCGTTTGGGAGCCCGCACGGTGCAGGAGGATCCGACGCTGGTCCTGCTGGACCTGGATTTGTCCGAGCCGGCATGGCGTCAGACATCCCCTGCGTTCAGCGGCCTGACACGCGGCATCGAATCGCTGCAGCCCGATGGTCAATCCAAGATGGAATAAGGAACTTTTTCGATGCCGAACCCGGTGCTCGTATCGACTTGGAAACATGGACTGCCGGCGAACCGGCGAGGGTGGCCTTATTTGTGGCCGCATTCGGGTGGCACGAAAAAAACGACCGCTGCTTTGGATGCGGTTGAACAGGCGATTCGTCAGGCAGAGGCCGATACGGCAGTACGCTCGGTCGGCCGCGGGGGGTACCCTGACCGCCTGGGACGCGTCACGCTGGATGCCTGTATCATGAACGATCGTTTCGAGTGCGGGGCGGTCGCAGCACTGGAAGGGATTGTGCACGCGGTCTCGGTGGCTCGCGCAGTGATGGACTGCACCGAGCACGTGCTGCTGGCCGGCGAAGGCGCGTTACAGTTTGCCCTCTCCCTGGGCATGCCGCAAACGAACCTGATGGTCGCGGAAACTCTCCGCTTGTTCGAAGAACGGTTGGCCCGCACGCCGTCAGACTACGGATTGCAACCAACCGGTACCACGTTGGCTGGCCCCAACACCGAGGATCACGACACGATCGTGACCCTGGGATTGGACACCGCCGGACGGCTGGCCGGGGCCTGCTCGACCAGCGGCCTGATGGGACGGATGCACGGGCGTGTGGGGGATTCGCCGATTATCGGGGCGGGGTTGTATGTGGATGGTCTCGTCGGGGCGGCCGGCGCTACCGGGCACGGAGAATTGGCGCTCCGTGTCTCGGCCAGCGCCCTGGTGATCCAGCGGATGCAGGCCGGGGCCACGCCCGAGACCGCTTGCCAAGAG
>SLMF01000055.1 GCA_007133715.1 Planctomycetaceae bacterium | reverse complement strand
GGGATCGGAAAAAACAGGTGGCCGGTGGCCGGTGGTCGGTGGTCGGTGGTCGGTGGTCGGTGGTCGGTGGTCGGTGGTCGGTGGTCGGTGGTCGGTGCTTGGTGCTTGGTGCTTGGTGCTTGGTGCTTGGTGCTTGGTGGTTCCTGATTCCTGCCTCCTGATCCCTGATCCCTGATCCCTGACCAGTGACCATTTGTAATGCCCGGTGGGGCGGGAAGGGAGGAAAAATGCGCATCACGCCAAACCGTGCAGGCCGCCAGGCCGATCGGATGCAGGCGAAGCCCGGGAATTCCACCGCATAAGCCCCGAGCCACGGATGAAACACGGACCAGGCCATCTGCCAAAATGACAGACTGACCGCCAGGAGGCAAAAACAAAGAACCTCGCCGTCCCGCCGAACTCAGGTACCCCATCCCCACACCGCCAGCACGTCGCCAAGCCAATTCTCGCTCGCCCCAAAACCCGTCACCAACCATCGCCGTAGAACGACCGTTCCATCTCCCGGCTGAGCCACGGCCTGTTGATCTCGCACCAGCACCTCGATCGGTGTCCCGCCAAAGCCAGTCGCTTCTGAGGCATGGCAGGGATACTCACTCGTCGCCTCGATCCGCACCGACGCCACCACGGTCGACGTGTACACGCCGGTGAGTACCATGATCGAGGCGCCAGCGCCCATTGAAGTGGAAGTTGAGGTCGAGGTCGAGTGACTCTTCCCCCCGCCCGCGTCCGGCCGCCGGAGGCGGGCAGAGCGCGGCATCTTCTCGGTTCCGCTTGGTTGCTAAACTTGGCTCCACCGACGCAAGCTCGGTGGGCAACTCGGAGAACGGTCACCGAACGGAAAGAACGGGCCTCGAACAAGCGTTGAACCAGGCCGGAATGGTCCCAAAAGGTGGGTGCCAGGTGAGGTCAGCTATCCGCGGGCGATTGAACGTGGGCCTCGTAAGGTAACTGGACTGACCAACACTACGGGGTCTTCCCCGGTGAAAGGCTGGGGGTCCCCGTTCGCTTTGCTCGAACAGGTCGGTGTGGGCCTCGTTCAGCAGGATTCTCCGGTTCGCTGCGTCCAGGCCGCCCAGGATCTGCTCGCCGGGTTGCTCCTCGATGACATCCCAGAGGTTCTTGGATTTGCGCAGCTCACGTATCTTGTCGCCAATACGCATGTTTCGTTCTCGGTGGTCGTTGTGGTCGAGTTCGGGGCATCGTAGACTACTTGTAGTCGACGGCAGAGAATGGATGGAATCATGGGAACCGCCACGTTGAAAAATCATGACGCCGTCGCAGTACGAATGGGAACGGCAAGCGCCGCAAGGAGATTCAAATGATTACTGTTAGCGTCGAACAGGCGCAGGAGAAGTTGGTGGAGATCACGGTCGCACGACGCGGCAAATCGACTCAAATGAGACCCGACCCCGTTTCCGATTCGCCCGATTATGGTCCGAGCCGCGGGGGGGTTGTCAAGCTGCATCCACTTCCGTTGTGAGCTACGTGAAACAGTCCGCAATAGCGCCGAAAAGCTTCCTGAGATAATGAACGGTGACTTTGCCGACGCCTGGGTTGTTCTTTCCTGACCTTTTCGATGTGACGCGCAGCGTTTCTACGGGCATTCAGCTTGATTTAACCCCGCTGGCGAGGAAGGATTCAGCGATGCGACGTAGGACGGTTGATCAGTGTGAAAAACCTTGCAAGTGGTACGACAGGAGTAGATAATAGTACTTTGGTAACTCTAGCGACACCCACCGCACGATCCCGTGGCCTCTCGGCGGGCCCAGCCCGCGCCGGCGTGCTTATGGCAGGCATCGTGGTTCTGCACCGTCATCGGGTTCGCAAGGGTTCCTCCGACGCGGGATCGATCACCAGTTTCCAGGGCGGCTGTCCGGTGCCCGAGTCCCAGGTCAACTGCCAGACTTCTTCCTCCCCCACCCGTTCCAGCCGGGGCGGATGCTCGAGATGACCGTCCAGACGCAGCGCCCACAACTGGGCCACCCACGGTCGCCCGGCCAGCTCGTCGGCGGTATAGGTAATCTGCCAATCCCAAGGCGCATCGTCGTCCGCGATCATTTCCGGAACGCGGCCGTCCAAGCTGATGTGGTGGACGCTCACCGCGGCATCGCCGAAATCCAGCACGATCTGACTCCACGGACCCTGTCGTTCGCAGACCTGCAACTGGGCCGCGGGCTGAACCAGCCGGAAGCGATCGACCAGAGCATCCCAACCTTCATAGATTGCAGGCATGACCCGCAACACGATCGCCTCACCCCCTTGCTGCACGGACCAGGTGTGTCCGACAATCGGTCGCGGCTTGTCGAAAGTCAAAGCGTTCCGCAAATAGGCTTGGGCGCGCCGTTCCGCCGGGTGCGCACGCCATTGCCCTTCGCGTTCCGTAGCCCATTGCAGGAACCCCCAGCCGCCCTGCTCGTGCCAGACCGTTACCGGAAAGCTCTGCCAGGAAAGGCCCCAGGTCGGATGTTCCATCTGCGGCATCAGGGGGAAACGACTCAAGGTACCCAATCGCACGGGGCCCTTGACATGCGCCACCGCGCGGATCCCGTCAAAACACGGCACAATAATCTCCCGCTGCGGCTCAGCCCGGGGCGGTACCGTGCGGTCCCAACCCAGCGTCGCTAACACCGGCCGCATCGCCAGGTTGCCGGAAGACAGATCCGCCGGACGTTCCGGGCGCCGCACCCGGTCGCGGTAATTGGCGTACGAGGGACTGCGGTCGAAGTGGTAGTCGCGGATCATCGGCACGCGGGGACCCTCGCCGTAAGCGTCCTCGATGGCCAGCAACTCGTCACGCAACTTGGTGTACTCCCGCCGCACCGTATCGGGCAGGTCGCGACTCAACTGCAGTAGCATCGAAATCTGGTCCAGCAGCACCGTGGCGTAGATGTTACTCATGTGTTCGCCCCAGCCCCAGTTTTCTTCCTGCCAATACCGGGCCGAAGCCAGCATCTCGCGGGATACCCGCGGGCGGGCGGCCGTCTGCTCCAATGCCTCGATCAGCAGCCAGCGGCACACCAGATCGCCCATGTATTTGTTCGGATAGTAGCGAGAGGGGCGTTCCAGCGTCTGATCGAACCAGACACTCAGGTCGGCCAGGATCGCGTCCAAGGTTTCGCGAGTTTCCGGGGCCCACTGGGCGACCTGGTCGGGAAAGCCCAAACGGAGCACGATCAGATTCAGCCCCGTGAAAAAAGCGGCATTCGTATCCACCGGCCGCGGCTCCTCCCAATACCACTTCAGGCAGCCGTGACGGTTGCTGCCATCGGTCACCTGCAT
This sequence comes from Planctomycetaceae bacterium, assembly GCA_007133715.1. Taxonomy (GTDB): domain Bacteria; phylum Planctomycetota; class Planctomycetia; order Pirellulales; family Pirellulaceae; genus SLMF01. The sequence continues at coordinate 128 of SLMF01000055.1, read as the reverse complement.
CTGCCGCAACGCCCGCAGCACGGCCGCTCCATCGACTTCGTGCAAGCGGTCGACCACGGCCGCGGCAACCAGGCGGGCCGCGGCTGTGGTCCCCGGATGCACCCGATCCGCCTCGGCAACCGGAGCCG
>SLMF01000168.1 GCA_007133715.1 Planctomycetaceae bacterium | reverse complement strand
GTGACGACGCGCCGCTCGCCTTGGACCTGCAATTCCAAAGTCGGCGTACCCTGCAGTTGACCGTGACGCCGTGGCTGCTGCTCCCGCCGGAGGAGAAACCCAATTTCCGCGATCAGCGCCCCTTTACGACGAAACTGAAAGAACGGATCCAGTTTTTTCAGGCGGGGGCCCAGCAATTGGAGCATCAACTTGCCAATTTGCCTCGCAATCTACCGACTCCCCGCCATCAGGTGGAGCAGGAATATCGGCAGAGAATCGAGCAGGCGAAGAAGGTGGTCGAGCAGCTCGAACAGCTGCAAAGACGGCTGACCGATCCCGACCACGAACTCGGTTTGCAACTGCGTGTCTTTTTCGAGGCGGCCGACGGCACCCCGGTCGAATTGCTGCACCGGGGAATTGGGCAACGCACGGACGAGGAGCGCGAGTCAGACGAGCCTGAAAGGCACTAGTGGTCTGTCCAGCTCGACGTTACTACACCGCGCGCGGTAGAAGATTGTCCCCTATACACCGTCCGTCACCCCGAAACCAAGGGGGGGATACAGGGTTCACGCGGAGCCATCGATCTTCTGTCCCCCTGTACTCGGGGGGACTACAGGGGGGCGCCCGATTCAAGCTTTGATCACCGGGCAGCCATGAAAGACCGATGCAAATCGGCACGATTGGGCCTTCAGAGCGAGATCTCATCGCCGAACGTTTTAGCCCCACCCTGGATACGGGGGGGGCGTGCCAATTTCTTTTGCACGCGGTATACCGATTACTGCGCGCGGCAGCAATTGACTCGTTGAATGCCCAGCCAGCCGGTAGACGTCCCGGCGATCGTTTCAGTCATCGCAACGGCCTCTCGATTACGAGCACGAGCACCGCCGCAAGCGGCTGAGCACGAGCACGATCGTTTTTTCTGCCACATCCACCCCCGTATTCTGGACAGCTCAACGATCGCCGGCTTGCGCATTTCGGCGGCAGACGTCAACTTGTCGCCGAGAGGCTGTTGGAGAAGTGGGATGTTCATCAGGAGCCGATTCGAAATCCTGGGCGGCGAGAGCGATCGCGCCATGAATCACCACCAACTCGCCCAAAGCGGCGGGGACGAGTTCGCAGGCCTTGCGTAAGGGCGGGAAGACATATCCTGCGACGGCCTCACGCAGGGGCTGAAAAAACAAGGCCTCGTCCATCAACGAGACACCGCCCCCTACGATCACCCGTTCGGGTGCTACCAGTGTGATCACTTGGGCGATCGCCCAACCCAAGACCTGCGTCGCGGTACCGAGGACCTGATTGGCCAACGGGTGGCCTTGGGCGGCAGCCCGCGCTACGCTTTGTGCCGTGATCGGTTGGGCCGGTTGACTTGCAGGCCCCCCCAGTTGACTCGTATCGCCCGTCTCGGTCGGCAGCCCGTGCGCCGCTGTTGCCTCGGGCCATGGCTCGGCGAGCCAGGCGGGCGGATTCGATTTCCCGTGTTCCAAGGCATTTTGAAAGGCCTGCGCGATCCCCCGGCCGCTGGCCAGCGATTCGACCGTCTGATCCGGCCGCACCGCCCCCGGCCCGGGTCGCATTTGGCCGATCTCGGCGATGGCCGGCTGGCCTCGACCCTGCAACTGGCCGTCCAGGACCCATCCGCCGCCCACGCCCGTGCCCACGGTGACGTAGAACACCGATCGGCATGCTCGCCCGGCTCCGCACGCCGCCTCGGCCACCGCGGCTGCGTCACAGTCGTTGGCCACGCGGGTCGGCAGGCCCCACTGCGTTTGGCACCAAGCGGCCAACGGAAAAGCGTCCCAGCCATCGATCTGATGACTGCGGAGGACACGACCTTGCTGACTATCGACGGGCCCGCCGAAACCGATACCAATCGCTCGGACGGTGTGGCGGTCCAGCAGACGGGGCACCTCCTGCTGGATCTGCTCTCGAATTCCCGCGGCCCCCCGTGCGGCTAGGACCTGCAGACGGCGTACGGGTGCCGCCAGCTGGCCGTCGGGGGTTCCCACGCCCAGCTGCAGTTTGGTGCCACCGATCTCGATTCCCAAATACAATCCGACCTCCCTCACACGGCCAGCGGCCGCTACCCAAGCAGGTTGACTGCTCGTCCCGCCCCGGTCGGGACCGCGTTCCTGCTTGCGAAGATGCCCGTGGAAAACGGCATGTGATACCGCGCGCGGCTTGGTTTGTCCCTTCGTAGAGCGGAATTCATTCCGCTCCTGCGAAACGGATGGAAATCCGTTCTACGACAAACTGCCCGCGCGCGGTGCAGTGCTCGCTTACCGGCCCATTGTAAACGGTCGGCAGCGGTTTTCGTAGCGAGTGCGGCGCATGGACAAAGGCGGCCTGCGGGGTTAGCATGATTGCCAAGCCCGAGCCGGAACTCGTTGCTCACCGCTTGGTACCGCACGCGGCCCGTGGCCGCAGGCAAAGCAGGTTGGGGCAGCGTCCCGTCCAACGAAGAGGCGCGCGCAAGACGGGCGGCTGTCATTTCAAGAATCTAAAGGACTGTTCGCTTATGATCATTTCAAAAATGCCTTGGTTGGTCGGCGGGGCGCTCTGGCTGGCCGCGAATCTCTCTCTCGCGGGCGATCAGCCGCAATGGGGACAACGCTACTCGCGGAACATGGTGTCGGATCAGGTGGGACTGCCTGCCCATTTCGATCCGGAGACCGGAGAAAACGTCCGCTGGTCCGTGCCCTTGGGAACCGCTTGCTACTCGACGCCCGTGGTCGCCGCGGGGCGGGTGCTGGTCGGCACCAACAATCAGCGTCCTCGTGATCCGCGTCATCAGGGCGATCGTGGCGTGATGATGTGTTTGGACGAATCCGACGGCAGCCTGTTATGGCAGCTGGTGGTGCCCAAGCTGGAGGGCGACATTTACTTGGATTGGCCCCAGGCGGGGCTGTGTTCGCCTGCCACGGTCGCGGGGGATCGAGCCTATACGGTGACGAATCGCAACGAAGTCGTGGCCTTGGACCTGGAGGGATTGGCCAACGGGAATCGGGGGCCGTTTCGGGAAGAAGCGCGCCACATGACGCCCCAGGGCGAACCGGAGCTGGAATTGGGCGAGACGGACGCGGATATCCTGTGGCTGCTGGACTTGCGTGCCGAAGCGGGTGTGCGGCCCCATGATGCGTCGCACAGCTCGATCCTGCTGGACGGCCCTTACCTGTACGTCAACACCAGCAACGGTTTGACCAGTCGTCACGATGGGGTGGAACGGCCCGAAGCAGCGGCCTTGGTGGTGGTGGACCGGGCAACCGGGCGTTTGATAGCGGAGGAGCGTGAGGGCATCAGCGAGCGGATCTTCCATTGTGCTTGGTCGTCCCCGGCGCTGGGCGAAGTCAACGGCCGCCGCCTGGTCTTTTTCGGCGGTCCCGACGGGGTCGTGTACGCTTTCGCCGCGCTGGATCACGAGCAACGCGAGC
>SLMF01000206.1 GCA_007133715.1 Planctomycetaceae bacterium | reverse complement strand
GAGTTGGGACGCCACGGTCTGCAGGTGAACCGCGACCAGCATGCGGGGCTGCTGCTGCCCAGCGTACCCGTCGAGTGGGGTTGGAACGTCGAGCAGTTTTTCGAGCATGTATGTCGCAAGGCGGGGCTCCCGGAAACGGCGTGGCGGGACGACCAGACGCAATTGCAGCGGTTCGAGGGCCACGAGATCCACGGTGATTTTCAGGGAGATGCCTCGTCCGGGGGGGCACGCGAACGAACGGCCCCCCTCACGCCTGCCGAAGTGGCCGAATTGGCCGAACAGACCCGCCTGAATCTGCTCCGCCTGTTGCAGGGAGCGACGCCGAATTACTATCTGCCCGGCTGCCCCGACGGTTCGCTGCCCCTGATCTCGATCCGGTTGACCTTGCCCGACGAAGCTCCGCCTTTGCAGTTCGCGCGGATGTCGCTTCGCCCGGGACTGCCCTTGCAATCGACCCTGTTTCAGCTGGCCGAATCGGCGGCTCGGCAGTTGACGGCAGGACCTCATCGAAACGCACGCTGGGAGGAGTTGGAGCTGCACTTGTCCTTGCTGGCCGATCCGGCCATGCACGGCACGGTGGCGGACCCGGACTTGCGGGGCCTGAATCCCTTGAAGCGGGCCCTGTTGGTGGTCGACGGCCAGCAGCAGGCTTGGCGTTATGATCCGCGGCAATCGGCCGAGGAATTGCTCGAATCGGCTTTGCAAGAAATCCGGGTGTCGCATCCCGAGAGGGCTTCGATCTACAGTCTGGCGGTTCTTCCCTCGCGGGAACTCAGTCCGCTGGTCACGCCCCCGCCCGCCCCGGATGGTCCGGCCCGGCGCCCGGCGTTCTTCGCCGGCAGGTTCTATCCGGGCGAACCGGCGGCGATGGCACAGGCGGTCGAGCAATTGCTCGAGCCGGACCCGGTCGCCCCGCAGGCTTGGCCCGCCGCCATGATCCCCCACGCGGGCTGGATATTCTCCGGGCGGCTGGCCGCCGCGACCTTGCAACGGCTGCAGTTTCCGTCCCGCGTGCTGGTTCTGGCTCCCAAACACACCGAGCCGGGCCCGGGCTGGGCGGTCGCTCCTTACCTCGCCTGGCAGATCCCCGGAGGCGAGGTGCCCGGCGACCCCGAGCTGGCGAGGCGACTGGCCGCAGACGTGCCCGGCCTTCAGCTGAATGCGGCCGCGCATCAGCAGGAGCATGCGATCGAGGTCCAGTTGCCTTTGATCGCCCGCCTGGCACCGCAAGCTCGCGTGGTGGGCATCGTGATGGCGGCCAGCGATTGGCAGGCCTGCCAGGGCTTCGCGAACGCCTTGGCCGCCGTCCTCGCCAGCTTGCCCGAGCAACCGTTGCTGTTGATTTCCAGCGACCTGCACCATTTCGCCAGCGATGCGGAGAGTCGCCGCCTGGACAAGCTCGCCTTGCAGGCCATCCAGACCCTCGACCCGCCCCATGTGCTGGACACCGTGGTCAAACAGCACCAGATCAAGATGTGCGGGGTCTATCCCTGTGTGACGGTGATGGAAACCCTGCGGCAGTTGAATCAGTTGACGCGATGCGAACGCGTCGGTTATACGACCAGTGCGGAAGCCAGCGGCGATCGCAGCCGCGTGGTCGGCTATGCGGGGCTTTTGTTGGGCTGAAACCGAGGATTTCTATTCGGACCTGAGCAGGGGAGCAGCGAACGCTGAACCGACGGGATGAATGACGCACAACGCCGCGAGGCCTTCATCGAACGCTTGCAGCAACTGGAGGGATTGAACAACCCGTTGTACCTGCAACTGCAACGGGTGCTGGACACCAGCCAGACACGATTCGGTTACGATGTGGACGGCAAGCTGCGAATCGCCCTGTTCGACGCGCAGTCCTACGACCTGGAATCGTTCGAGCGGTGGAACGAAGGGCGGTTTGCGATCCAACCTTTTCGGACGTCGTTGGATGCGGACAGCGTCGCGATGGCAGGCGGCTTTCGCGTGATCTGTGTTTTCGTCAACGACCGGCTGGACCAGCAGGTGGTCGACCGCCTGGCTCGCTCGGGAGTCGAGTTGATCGCCTTGCGGTGCGCCGGCTATAACAACGTGGACTTGAACGCTTGCCAACGCCACGGAATCCAAGTGGTCCGCGTCCCGGCCTACTCGCCCCATGCCGTGGCCGAGCACACGATCGCGTTGATGCTGATGCTGAACCGCCATCTGCATCGGGCCTACACGCGGGTGCGCGCGGGATCGTTCCATCTGGACGGTCTGACCGGCTTTGATATGTACGGCAAGACCATGGGCATTGTCGGCACCGGGCAGATCGGCCGTTGTGTGGCGGAGATCCTCCTGGGGTTCGGCTGCCACGTGCTGGCCTTTGACAAGCACGTCGATTCGGAACTGGCCGCTCGCGCGCATGTGGAATACGTCCCGCTGGACGATCTATTCTCCCAAGCCGACATCATCAGTTTGCACGTGCCCCTGTTTCCGGCGACCCGTTATCTGATCAATGCCGCTACGATCCGCAAGATGAAGCGGGGAGTGATGCTGATCAACACCAGCCGCGGCGCCTTGGTCGATACCCGGGCTTTGACCGCGGGTTTGAAATCCGGCCAGATCGGCTCCGCCGGCTTGGATGTTTACGAAGAGGAAGCGGGGGTTTTCTTTCACGACTTGTCGTCGGAAGTGCTGACGGACGACGTGCTGGCCCGTTTGCTGACTTTCAACAATGTCGTGGTGACGTCGCATCAGGCCTATCTGACCCGCGAGGCGCTGGACAACATCGCGCGCACCACGCTGGAGAACGTGTTGGAATTCGAGCGTGGGAAGCGGGGCAAGGAATTGACGCATGGGGTGCTGCCCGATTAACGACCGTCTCGGTTTGCACGCGGCGGTCGCCACGGGCTGCGGCACGCGGGGGGTCCGCCCTGCAGACGCCCGTTGCGGACGAGGTGTGGAGGAGCCCGCGTGGTGACCGACCCGCTGCCGCTGGCTTTCGTGATCACCGAGTTGGACTTTGGCGGTGCCGAACGGTGTCTGGTGCGGCTGGCCAGCGGGTTGGATCGTCGCCGTTTTTCTCCCACCGTGTATTGCTTGGCCCCGCGCCCGATGGCGGGACAGGATCGGTTGGTTCGCCAACTGGAAGCCGCCGCCGTGCCTGTCCGGTTCCTGGGACTCCGCTGGGCCTGGCAGTTCCCTCTGGCTTTGTTCCGCCTGCGGCGTTGCTGGTCCCGGCGTCCTCCGGCGGTGGTGCAGAGTTTCCTGTTCCACGCGAACGTGGTCAGCGCGTTGGCCCCGCCGCGGGCTGCCCGCCCGGCGATCGTCAGCGGAGTCCGGGTGGCCGACCCGGCCCGCGGGCGGCAGCGGATCGAGGCCTGGACCAGCCGCCGCGTGGACCGCGTGGTCTGCGTCAGCCGCTCGGTCGCCGATTACTGCGCCCGGCAAGCCGGTTT
>SLMF01000609.1 GCA_007133715.1 Planctomycetaceae bacterium | reverse complement strand
GACGTACCACGCACCGACGCACCGTCCTCCAACCTCCGTCCTGTTTCACTCGTACTCAGTGCAACGGTACTCGTACTCGTACTCGTACTCGAAAAGGGTAGCGGAAGATCGATTCGAGTTCGAGTGCGGCGATGCTGAGTACGAGTTCGAGTGCGGCGATGCTGAGTACAAGTTCGAGTGCGGCGATGCTGAGTGCGGGTACGACCCCATTGTCGAAACCTGACGGACCGAGCGATGCAGCGGAGCGGGAATGGCGTTCCAATTGTTCTTGAGTCCAAGATCACTCGCGCCCTTTCCGCCGGCTGATCGCCGTCGAAAACGGTGTTGCCAATAGTCAAAAAGTAGCGATTCGAGTAGACTGGATATCTGCGACAAGCACGTTGGCGGAACCGCCTCCTGCAATGCCCGCTCTTTTCCCGCACCCAAGGAACCGTGTCCTGATGAACAACCGTCCCTGTCTTCCCGTCATCGGTCTTGCTTTGGCGATTCTTCTGTCCGCTGTTCTGCCCGCGTCGTGGGGTGCTCCGCCCGCGGATACCAGCTATGTGGTGGTCGTGGCCCGGCACACGCAAGAACAACCCGAGTGGCTGGCGGTGGTCGACGCGCTGGTCGCCCGCCATGCGGCCGCGGTGCTGGTCTACGACCAGCTGCCGGAGGAATGTCTGCCCGAGTTGCAGAGGCGACATCCGCGGTACACCTGCTTCGTAGCGCCACCCGAGGAGGTCACCCGCGCCTTTGTCGCTCAGGTTCATCAGCTGACGCGGCAGTACGATGACGATCCCTACACCGACACGTTTTGGGGGATATTGACGGGCTGGAATGCGGAGGGAGCGTTGCGGATCGCCCAGCATGACGAGCCGCTGACGGTGCGCAAAGTCGCCTCGGGCACCGAATTTGCCATGGACAAGGTCGTCGAGGGCGTCTGGTATTGCGAACTGGTGCAAAACCGGATGTACCGGAAAGAGCCGGGCCAAGCGCCGCAACGGCAGAAAGCGCCGGACGACACGACGCGAGCCCTGGTGGACACACTGAACGAGTATCGGGCGGATCTGTTCATCACCTCCGGGCATGCCACCGAGCGCGACTGGCAAATCGGCTTCCGTTATCGCAACGGCAGCTTCCGCTCCTCGCAGGGCCAGCTGTTCGGCTTGGATACGCGGGGCCAGCGGCATCCGATCGACTCTCCCAACCCCAAGGTGTACTTGGCGGTCGGCAACTGCCTGATGGGGCATATCGACGGTCCGGCTGCCATGGCCCTGGCTTGGCTGGAATCGGCGGGTGTCAAGCAGATGGTGGGGTACACGGTGCCGACCTGGTTCGGCTTCGGCGGCTGGGGATGCCTGGACTATTTTCTCGAACAACCCGGGCGTTACACGCTGACGGAAGCCTTCTTTGCCAACCAACATGCCTTGATCTACAGCTTGGAACACGAAATCGGCAACCCGCGGGGACTGGAGTTCGACAAAAATGCGGTCGCCTTCTACGGCGACCCGGCCTGGATCGCACGCATGGCAGAGGGCGAACTGCATTACGAACAACAGCTGGATATCGCCGACGGGGTCTACACGCTGACCATCACCCCCAATCGTGGCGAGGCCAGTTTCCAACCGGTAAATACCAACGGCTCGCAACGCGGTTGGCGACCCCTGATCCAATTCCTGCCGCATCGCATCGGCCAGGTTGAGCTGCTGGCTGGCGAGGAACTGCAGCCCGTGATCACCGACGACTTCATCCTGATCCCCAACCCGCGAGACTGCGATCCGGACCGGGAATACCGCGTGGTATTCCAAGCGGAACCGAAATAGTTCACTCCGATTGTGAAGCAGGCAAGTTCTGGAGTATTGTGGAAGGAGGTGTGCCGGAAAGGAGCGAAGGTGACGGGGATGAAGAAGCGACAGCGTGTATTGGGCGTCGGACTGGGGGTTTTGATCAGCCTGACGTCTTACCCTGCGTTTTGCGGGGTGCAGGATTCGAACGGGGATGAAAAAGCGGAGGAAGCCCGCGCGGTCGAGGTTCAGCGGATCGAGGACTTGATCGGCCAACTCGGCTCGGAAGACTACGCGCGGCGGGAACAGGCGGAAACGCAGGTCCGCCAATTGGGGGTCGCGGCCTTCGATGCGTTGTCTGCGGCACGGCATGCGGACGACATCGAAATCGCTCACCGCGCCCGGCGACTGCGGGACAGCATGGTGATTCCCTGGTCGCAGGCGGGGGATCCGGTCGCGGTGAAGGAGGTGCTGCGAGAATACGGCAGCCGTTCCGCGATTGAGCGGGAGGAGCGGATCGCTCGATTGGCGGATTTACCAGCCGGTGAAGGGGTCTTCGCCTTATGCCGCGTGGTCCGTTTTGACGATTCGGAACGGCTGTCGAAACAGGCAGCTCTCCGGCTGCTGGAAGCCTGTGTGGGCGTGGAATTCGTCGCGGATTCCGCGTGGAGCGAGCGGATTCGCGACGAACTGGGGCCCAGTGTCCGCGAGGCAGCAGCCTGGGTTCGCACCTACGTCCGGTACCGGCAGGATATCGATCAACTGCTGGATGCCTGGGACGGGATCGTGCAGGCCGAGTTGCAACGGTGGCAAGGGCGGCCGGAAACGGCATCCGAGCCGATCCTTCGCGACCTGCTGCGCTGGCAAATCCGGTTGCTGGAGCAGGAAGATCTTTCGGAACGGGCGGAACCCCTGGTCCGCCAGATGCTCGAGCTGTTGGACGGCAGCCCCGAGGCGTTGCTCGAGACCGTGGACTGGTTGATGGAACGCGGCGATTGGTCGACCATCCGGGAGGTGGCCCAGCGATTCGAAGCGGTTTTTGACGGTCATGCCGGGCTGTTGTATCGGCTGGCGGAAGCCCAGCTCGCGTTGGGCGATACCGCGGCGGCGGACTCGCTTGCCCAGCGAGCCCTGCGCGCCAACGGGGATGAATCCCACGATCACCTCCGCTCCGCCTTCCGCTTGCAAGAACGCGGACGGTTCGCCTGGGCGGAACGCGAGTATCGCCATGTGCTGGATTTGGAACCGGTCGCGTCCCAAAACAACCTGCGTACACGCCTGCTGCTGTCGGAGATGCTCCACGATCAGGGTCGGCATGGTGAGGCGGGGGAAGTCTTGCAGGCGGCGGTCGAGGCGATGGCGACGGATGCGAATTTGGAGTCGTTTGTACGGCGTGTGGGACGCGAGCCCGCTTCGATCCGCTCCCGTATGTGCTATTTCTTCGGCGAGCAGGCTCGGAGCGAAGGTCACTTGGCCGAACAACGGGCCCAGCTCGAAGAAGGAGCGGAACACGACCCGACCGATCCGGACCTCTTGATCGCCATGTATCGTTTTGGCGACGCAGAGGACGCGTGGCGAGAGCGGACGCTCGATTGGATCCGCGCGGCGGTTGCGCAGAGTCGTGAGGAGATCCGCACGGCGGAACG